>CACXJZ010000014.1:0-411 GCA_902768105.1 uncultured Prevotellaceae bacterium | reverse complement strand
CGAGTGCAGAGCCTGCATACATGAGGCATTGAGCTGTGAACCAAAGCACGGAGTCGCTAATCTCCCCGAGGGGAGGAGCGATGAAGCCCGCCGTGCTCAGGCCTACGCCTGCCGCCAGCATTCCTACTGCTGTCCATCCACGAATGTTCTTCATACGCTAACCTCCTTTTTAGGGCCCTCCTCCTTCCGCCCTCCACCAGAGCGGAGCCTTTCGGCTCCACTCCTTAAGGCTCTGGCTGCTCGTCAGGAGCCGGGTTGGTGATACCCGTCTTCTTGTACTGCGGGCCGTACTTCTTCTGCGGGTTCTTGTAACCCACGATCTCGACGACGTCACCCCAGTACATCGAGCACTTCTCCTTGAACACACGCGAGGTGATGTTGTCCAGGTCGGTGCCGTCGGGGATGAAGCGT
>CACXJZ010000013.1 GCA_902768105.1 uncultured Prevotellaceae bacterium | reverse complement strand
GCCAGACCTTCGTAGAATGTCTCTGCATTTCTCCACTTGCAGGGAATGACCACCTTGCCTTTCTTATTAATGAACCCCCACCCGTCGTAATCCAGAACCCGAGCCAGACCATTGTCAAAATCACGCGCATTACCCCACTTGCAGGGAATAACCAGTTTGCCCGTTTTGTCAATAAAGCCCCATGGTGGGAGCAAGTAGCCATCGGAAGGGTACCTAACTCGAGCCAGGCCCTCGGAGAAAGGCTCTGCGGCTACCCACTTGCAGGGAATAACCAGCTTGCCCGTCTCGTTAATAAAGCCATACTTCCCGTTGTCGTCCTCGACCAAAGCCAGCCCCTCGTAGAAATTGCCTTGATATTTCCGTCGGAACCATCGACAGCACGAAGGCTGCGATTAAGAAAGAGAAAAACAAACTTGTTCGTTTTGCCGAACGTGAGCAGGCTCGACTGCCGGTCAACACGGCCAGCATAACCTTAATAATTGTCTTCATAAGCTGAATGTTTTATTTGTTTTGTTTTCTTCTTATGTATGATTGACATTGTATCATAGACCTGAACTGACGTTCAAAGCTGAAGGTACTAAAGAGCATTACCTTTGCCTAGTTTGATTGTCTTTTTCATAATTTTTAAGTAGTAACATTTTGTGACTACAAAGATAGTCTTTATTATCTTTCCCACCAAATGTTTTTAAGAAAAAACGCACGAATAACCACAAAACTGGCCTTGTAGACGGTATTCATAAGCCAGATGAACATGTCAGGCACCAGGTGCATGACATACTCATTCCTTTTGCAAAGTCATCCAAATATTTTAGATTAACCTTCTTTTCGTCTTGAAGATAGGAAAGAAAACCTTTGGTTTGTGATACTCCTATGGCATAGCTCACAGAATCGACTTTACTGTGTAGTTGGACGTTGTTCTGTGCCTGTACAGGCATGGTAGCGCCTAACAGTATAGTAGTTACTACTACGAGGAATAGATGTCTTGTTTTCATAATTAGAATTTTTAGTTCTTGAATTATCCAAACTTTGCCCATACAATATTTATGTATTAACACTTCTGTTATTTGCAGACGGGACGAACGGAATATCCATGCATGCAGTTTGCAGGGGAAATGACTTCAACACTGCTTTCATAAAAATAAAAACCGTCTACCATCCAATACCATGATGGAAATTCTGTAAGATCCTGATGCGCTGTAGAAGTTCTGTAATAGCCATAATAGTTTGCTCCCAGATGATTTGTATATTCACGCCAGCCTGCTGCAGGTAAGAAAATGGTATTCCCGTTGGGGCCGACAAACAATCTGCCAGGCACATCATTTTCCACAACCCATTCTGAAGTGCATTGCTGAATCAACTCTATACATTGATCAGCAGTTGGCATCATCCATGGTGCACCCCATTGAACACGCGCTACGTCATATTTGGTTCCAGCGATATTTGCTCCAAGTCCTACCACATGACCATTCTCCTTATATTGATACGTATCAAGGGAGTAGTCTTCTTTTTCAGTTGTTTCGCCAAAGGCGTAGAATCCACCAAAGTCTTCATGCGCAGATGCACCTACATTACAACATGCCCATTTCGTACCGCTTGGCAATCCCAAGTCAATCACGTGGGGATGCTCAGAATCAGAACACGGTTTAATCCCTTGAGTTGTCGTGAAGCTCTTTGTTTCTCCGTAGAAAATCTGGCCATCCTTAATAAGGTATGCGCAATAATAGTAGGTATTGTTTCCCGACAATGTTGAGAGTATAACACTGAAATAACTATACCATGCATTATTCGCCACAACAACTGTGCCAGTATAATAGCTTAAGTTATTCGAGGTACCATATATAAAGCCATATTCATAGTTGTAGTCGCTTCCTGTCAGTTCAGAACAGCCTTTAAGTGTCGCATGAGCTGCCGACACATCTACAGCGTCATCTGTTCTTATAATGATAGGGTCTTGAGTAGTAAAACTCAACACATCACCATATTGGACTTCCGTACCATTATCATACGCTGCCATATAATAATAAGTGGTACTTGGTTGGAGGTCGTACAAAACACAGCTGAATGGTGACCAACGCCAATCCTTCGCATTGCCAACATCAATTCGAATGCCATTCGTCAGAAGATCTCTGTCTGTTCCGTAATAGAAGAACACCGTTCCAGGCATATCTTCTTCATAATCAACTTCGCCCAATATAACTGCAGTGCTTGATGATGTTACTTCTGCTTCTAATGTCCTCACATCAGACTGTTCTTTCTCTATATCAGCGTTTGGAGAAGCCAACATATTCCAGTGAAGCCACTTCACCTTCGGATAAAGCCCATACTCCTCAGATAGTGACAAATTGGGGAAAGTATATTCCATATTCATTTCTTCATTCTTAAAAGTATCGTCGGAGAAATACGAGTTCAACTCATTACCATCTTTGTCAAGAACTGCCAATCCTACTTCTACTGGGAAAGCACAATGGCCTGTCAACGTCGCCTTTGCATCAGCATAGGTCTGATTCTGTTTTAGTCGTTTGAACGAGACGTTTGAAAATGTTGGCACTAAGTCCCACTTGTCAATATTGAATTTTAGTTCAAGCGGAGCGCTACTTAATTCTATTTTATCTGTTAGTCCTACCACAAAAGACCCAGAAATAAATTTATTAGCTTCAATCTTTGAATTCTTGAGTCTCTCATATAACTTGGTATCCTTGTCGGCAGAAGCAATGTCAGAATTGTACAGAACGATATCTGATGTAACTTCAAAACCAAATTCTACATGAAGACACATTTTCGCAATATTATCAGTCATGAGGTCCAATCCCAAATCTATATAGCCACCAGCTGCTATAGTGCCATCAATAGAACCTTCCACGTCAAAATTTGAAGAAACCATTCTTCCTCCAATAGCTGGTTTGAGCAACTGGCCGCCTTTTGTGCTATAATCAAAAGCTCCAGAAAGAATATACCTTTGATCAGCTGTGAATTTTAACGTCGCTGTAGCCCCTGCCTTGAGGAAAAGGCCTGGTTTCAAATAAACCTTGACAAAAGGAGCTATTGTTCCAAGAGGAACCTCATAAGCTAGATCATCATTTGACCATTCAAGACCGCCGTAGAGAGAGAGTTCCTCCTCAAATAATACGTCATTGGAGACACAGGTATTAATATAGGTTCCTTGTACCTCGTTGACAATCATCGTGAAAATGACATGGAATGAGGGAATATAATTCATGGACCAATTGTTGCCTAATTTAATCGCCACATCCATAGGTAATACTTTCGCACTAAATTCAGCTCCTCCTGTCACAGGAAGTGAGGGTACAGTAAAAGAGGTATTCTTATAGAAGTCAAATCCCTCCAGCCTCTTAGGAGTAAGACTTGGAGCTTCATTATTGGGGACTCCATAGGTAGAGGAAACGTAACAGAATTGTTTTAGAACATCTTCCAAATTGACGGCTTTACATGTTACCTGCAATCCGTTTACTTCGGCAACCTCTCCGGCAAAGCCTCTCGGGAACTTGTCGTTCATCTCGACTGTAACAAGCTTGTCACCTACCTTTGGCATTAAACTGCTGGGTGTTGAACTGCTTAACGTGAAAGTCAAGCCGTCACTACTTTCCACATAAGTCATTAAATTCTCTGAAATATTTATCGCATCAGATTGGTATTCTGTCCTTGGCGTAACGAAACTGATGCTGTCAATAACCGCCATGGGAATCTTATAGATGCTGTCTGCTGTCGTTACTATCTGCGTTACAATCTCATCGTATTGGTTCCCTTCTTCATCTTCATAGGAGTACCCCAAGCTTTGAACCTCCGATACTATGAAGCCATTAATATGCCCATCATTACGATAGATGTATAACACATCTCCCACATTCTGAGCCATACCGCTAAATGTAACGCCCAATAATAATATAATTAGGTATAGCTTTTTCATCTCTTCGTAAATTTAGAGGTTCGACCATTTACGTTAAGCAGATAGACTCCAGAGGGAATCGCTTTGAGGGGAAGAGTAACAGTATTACCGTTTCGGCTGATGCTGACAGGAACACGGATGCCACTGGCTGTATAGATGGCTATCTTCTCGGCGGTGATATCATGGAAGATAATCTGCCCATTCTCTTGCGTGTAGTTGGCATTGTTGTTTGTACCGTTGATGCTGCTTGAACTGCCCTTATATGTAAAGCGCAGGATATCCTCCTTGGGATACTCCATGCTAAGAACCGTTGAGGTAATAAGAACCTTGTTGTTTTGGAACTTTATCTGTGGCTGGGTATAAAGTTCAACGTCGGTTTTTGTGCCATCGGCGTGATGCAATACCAGGGTCTGAGCCGTAGCCTGTTTGATTCCCATTAAGAAGAAAAGGAGGCTCATTGTTGTAATGAGTACAGTACGTTTGTTCATCTGATTGTTAGTTATTTTTTTGACGCACGCGCCAGATGATATAATAGACGATATCTGCAAGGGCCGATATTAAGAAAAGTATTATGTTAATAGCAGAAAGAATCTCAAAGATTCTGTTGTATCTGTCATAATTACCCGTTAATTCTGCCAACACACAGAGAAGTATCAGTCCTGCAAGGAAAGCAATAAAAGCAAAATTTAGATATGCCATGATAGTGGTAGTCTTTTTCTCGAACTTCCTTAACCACATTCCAATAAAAAGGAAATCTACGAAAATGGCAGAAACCAATAATCCGGCAAACACAAAAAGAGATGCATGAAACATGTAATCACCAGTGAATATGAATAATGAAAGAAAAGAAATGATTAGAGCAGAATGGAGAACGACAACCGTCACTTTCTTCTTGCTCCACGCGGGCTGATAAGGCTGGATCTTCATGCCAGTAAAATACTCCATCTTTTCTTCTCGCTCTTCCTTCCTGCGCTTCTTGAAATAATAGATGATACCGAAGAAAGCAGCAAACATCAACAGTATGATAGGCGTGTCGCTGAAGCGGCGCCCCGTAGGAAGATTGTAAAGGAATTCTTGCCAAGGAGTGAAGTCATGACCCAACACCAAATTTACAGACTGATGCACTTGGTCGAACAAGAAAACCAATACTGCCACGATGAGAGCAGCCCAAAGAAGGCTACTAATGACAAGCCCTGTACGTGACCACGGGTTTGTCAGTGTGATTTGGTCTTTTGTCAAATCATATTTCTTCATCAGCCATTCATTGAACTTGCGGTTCAGGTCGTCGTAGAAGTCGCCACGAATTAGGAAATTCCAGAAGTCTGCCCCTAATAACGCTGAGCGCTTGGTAACTCCCTCGGATACATAGATGTGGGTAGCACTATTGTCCGGATCTTGTTTCACACGGAAAAAGGCGGTAACGGAAAGGTTCTTCTGAAGCCTTACGTAATCAGTAATGGGCGAGAAGATGTTCACAAAACGCATCTCCTTTGTTTCCATTTCCGGATAATATCTCTCTAAAAACTCTTCACGGATAACATCGGTATTGAGGTATTGGTCCTCTTTAATTGTAAATCTCATAGTTCTATGTTTTTAATTTGACAATATTCCATATAAGAAACCGGCTGTTAACAGGGCTAATGAGGCCAGGACTGCAATGATATACATCCATCTGTTTGACGTCTTGTTTTTCTTTCGCATCATAGGAATAAGGTATTCGCATTTCTTTTGTGCGAATTCCACCTCTATGCCCTTCTCCAAACATTCCATGCAACGGAGATAAGCCTCTTTGTATTCTCCTTGTATCTCCAGTTGTTCTATGAGTTGGCGTATCTGCTTGTCGGTGTCCACCACAACCTGCTCACCACCCAAGACGGCAAGGAATGCAGCAACACTCTGTGGACGCTCCGTACGTTGTGGGCGCATGGCAGCTGTAATGGCTTCCCGGGTTGACTCGGACAAGCTCTTGGGCAACGGCGGCAGACCTTCATTGAATACAATCTGAGCCTCAGGGGGACGTTGGCCTGTGAGCAGATACAGCAACGTTGCTCCTAACGAATAAACGTCGGTAGCTGGCGAGAAAACGGCCACGCCGCCTTCCAGGTATTGCTCCATGGGCGCATATCCACGACTGACTCCGCCGAGTGTTGTGGTGGTCTGAATACCACTTTCGCCGTAGTGCTTGGAAATACCAAAGTCAATCAGCACAGGAGTCCCATCCTCGCGCAACATGATGTTGGCTGGTTTGATGTCCAGGTGAAGAATATTGTGTTCGTGGACATGCGCCAACGCATCGCCCACCTGACGAATAATCTTCAGCGCCTTGCGTTCGGGCAGCGGTCCGTTTTTCTCCACATAATCCTGAAGCGAACCTCCGGAGATGTGCTCCATCACATAGTATGCCGTATTGTTATCCCTAAACACGTCGATAATCTTCACGATGTTCGTATGCGACATGTCGGCAATCACGCGTGCTTCCTTCAGGAACTTATCTTGGTAAGTCTGCAACTTGCCCATCTCGTCCGGACGCAAACAAGTGACCGTCATGGAATTGTCGCGTGAACAAAGGTCACGCATGAAGAACTCCTTGATTGCTACAGGGCGACGAAGTCCCGTCTGTATGCCCGCGTAGGTGATGCCGAAGCCACCCTGCCCCAACTGCTTTTCAATGATATACTTACTGCCCTGAAGCTGCGTGCCGGACAGCAGGGAAAAAGAAATGTCCTCAGCTGCTGGCTGTGCAACCATAGGGTCAACTGGTTTCTCAAAATCTACGCCTTCAATGACATCTGTGAGTTCAGAATCAGGAGTATGAACATCATTCACGTCAATAGTCCGGCTGACATCTAAATTATCTTCTGCCATTACTTTGTTATTAGTTATTAGTTTCGTTAAAACAGACACAAATATTTTTATCGTTCGCAAAGATAATAAGTTACATGGGGGCAAATTTAATAATTTTCTTTCAAATATGAGCAAAACACAAGCACTTTTTTGTGATTTCCTTTGTAGATCGGGGGATTTTTTCGTACCTTCGCACTCCAAAACAAAAGAAAAGGAAGCGTGAACAAAGACACTTACATCTTCGACCTTGACGGAACGCTGCTTGACACGCTGGATGATCTGGCAACGTCGGTGAACTTTGCCTTGAGGCAGTACGGGATGCCCGAGCACAGCAAGGATGACGTGCGGCGGTTTGTGGGCAACGGCGTGAGGCTGCTCATGGAGCGTGCCGTGCCCGACGGCGCACGTAACCCGCAGTTTGAGGAGGCGTTCGCTGCCTTCCGCCAGCACTACATGCAGCACTCGCTGGACACTACCCGACCCTACGACGGCATTCCCGAGGTGCTGCGCGAGCTCAGCCGACGTGGATACCGCCTGGCCGTGGTGAGCAACAAGATGATGGCTGCCACGCAGGAACTCATCAGGCACTTCTTTCCGGAGATTCCCGTGGCCATCGGCGAGAACGAGGTAGCCGGCATACGCAAGAAGCCTGCACCAGACACCGTCAACGAGGCACTCAGACAGCTCGGCGCCAAGCCTGAGCAGGCAGTTTATGTGGGCGACAGCGACGTAGACATTGAGACGGCGCGCAACAGCGCCCTACCCTGCGTGAGCGTGCTCTGGGGCTTCCGCGACCGTGAGTTCCTGATTGCCCACGGTGCGACGACGCTCATAGAACAGCCTGAGGAGCTGCTGGCGTTATAGCACAGAAAAACGGATTTCCTGCATCCCGTCTGCGAAAGCAAGAAATCCGTTATATTATAAGTATTGTATATCTTATCAGAAGGAATAGCCGAGCGTGAGCAGCAGCTGGTGACGGTTGTTCTTTACCTTGACAATATCGGCGATGTTGTTGTCGGCAGGGTTGCTGGCATCAGTATAGCTCATGAAGGGACGGAACTCGCCCGAGCAGGTGCTGTACTGGTAGGCTGCCGAGAGACTGAACTGGTCGATGTTGAGACCCACGCCTGCCGTGATGCGGTTGGTGCCTCCCCAGTTGGTGTAGTCGGTGGCTGAGCTGTAGTAAGAGCCGTTGCTGTCGAGCGTACCGTCCTTGAAGCCTTCCGTCTTATACATGGGCGACACGTAGTTGTAGCCGACGCGCAGGGCGAGCTCAGGAACGGGCTTGAACTCGGCACCGAGCTTCAGCGTGGAAACGCCCTTCAGGGTCTCCTTGGTGTGGCGGTTCATGACGTCGTCGCACTTTGAGTCGTCGGTCCAGCTGTCGTACCAGTAGTTGTAGTGGCTGCCGGTGATGAGACGCGTGTCGGTAGATCCGTAGTCGGCATACTCGTAACTAGCGCCCAGGGCAACCTGCGAGCCGATGGTGTGGCCGAGGCTGACGCCGAACTTCCAAGGGGTATAGACCTTGAAGTCGTAGGCCTCGCGCGTGGGAACGCTATAGACACCGTCGTTAAGCCTGCTGCGGTTGTCGGTGGTGAGGTCGTAGAACGTCGGCGAAGAGACGGAGAGACCGATGCGGAAGGGCGAATACTCGACGGGACGGAAGATGACACCAGCCTTGATGTCGTAGCCGTGACCGGTAATCTCACGGTCGTCCTCAACGACGAGACGGTAGGGGTCGCCACCGTCGAGCAGCGTCTCGGCATACTCGCCGTAGTGTTTGTAGTGCACGTCGTGTACGCCAATGGTCAAGCCGAGATAGACGCGGTTGTTGATGTTGCCGCTGATGTTGAAGTCGTACTCAGCCACGTAGCCCGTGTGCGAACGGTCGAGACGGTAGTCGGTGCCGTTGTCGTAGCCCCAGAGGTTCTCTCCGTAGTTGTAGTTCAGGCTCTGCGCATAGACGGCGTCGAGCTGGTTGCACGAGTTGTACGACGCGTCGAAGTTGGGTGTGCCGTCGGCACGCACCTGATAAAGCAGTCCGGCCTTGGCCTTGGCGTAGGTCAGCTTGTTCTGCGAGGCGTTGACGAGCGCGTCGGCTGCCGAGAGTATGAAGTCGAAGTTACGGCTCTTGTGGTAGTTGAAGCCGACGTTGACGAACGACTGCTGACGGCCGCTGGTGTTGACGCTCATGACGATACCTGCCTGGTCGAACGACATATTGGTCTTGTCGGCACCCAGCACCGAGGGAGCATTCTCCTGCGACACGAGTCCGAACGAGAGGCTGATGTTGTTGCGACGGAAGAGTCCGATGCCGGCAGGGTTTGAACTCATGGTCGAGAGGTCTGCGCCGAGGGCATCCATTGCTCCGCCCATGGCCACGTAGCGTGCCGTACCGTTCAGGTCTTCGCCAATAATCTTGGCATTCTCGTATGTTTCCTGTGCTGCTACGGGCATCGCTGATGCCACAACGAGTGCAGCGAAAAATATTTTCTTCAACATAATATATAGTTCTTTAAATGCTTAACTTCTTTTGCTCCTTAACTTCTAATCTAAGAGTTAATGTCTGCCGAAACGACCGCCGCCACCTCCACGGGTGCCGCCACCGCCGCCGCCGCCGATGGAACCGCCTCCACCGCCGCCGCCAGAACGCGGGCCGCCGAAGTTGCCGTAGCTGTTGGTCGTGGTGTTGTTGTTCGTGCGTGGCGGCGTGTAGGTGTTGTTACGCGTCGTCGTAGTGTTAGGATAAGTACGCGTCGTATTATTAGTCGTACCCACGCGTGTGCCTCCGAAGGTGCCAGTCGGGTAACGTACCGAGCCACCGTTGCGCGTGCCACGGGGAGCTACGCTGCCGCCGCCGTTGCCGATGTGACGAACGCCAGAGGTGACGCTGCTGGGAGTAACGTGACCATGATTACGGGTGCCCGAGGTGCGCGTACCGCTGATGAAGCCGCGGTAGTGACGACCGCCGGCATACCAGCCGCCGTACCAGCCACGATACGGGCCGTAGTAGCCATAATAGCCCGAATACCAGGGGTCGTACCAGCTGTAACGGTAATAATAGGGACTATACCAGGGGTCGTACCAAGAAATGTACCAGGGATCGTACCAAGAGCCATAATACCAAGGCGAGTGCCAGGAATAACGGCCAGCATAGTAGCCTGCCCAGTATTCGGAAGAAGGCATGAATCCGTCGAAGCGGTTCAGACGGCGAGTATAATAGTAGTCGTCAGCCTCGCTCGTAGAAACCGAGTCAGGATAAACGCCGGCAATGGCATCGAAATCAATCGAGTCGTTGCCCAGCGAGTCGATAACCTCGTAATAGCTGCCGCGACGATTGTAGTCGTCGATGCTACGCATGGAACCGATGTAATAGGTGTCATGCGGCATACCGAAATCGCGAGCCGTCTGTTCTTCCAACTCCCTCGTAGGAACGAAATAGGTGTCGTCCTGAGCGCGGAGCCCGGTAGGCAGACATGCTGCAATGATGATTGATAACAGGATAAACTTCTTCATAATTATTCGTTTATATGATTTCACGCTACAAAAGTAATTATTAATTTGATGCAAAATTAAGGAAAAACCCTAAAAGGCGGTAGGTTTTTCCCTATTTTTTTTTACTTTTGTGCTCAAAATTAACAGGACGATGAAGTATTTTGAGGTAGAATTCACAGTAAAACCCACGACGCAGGACGCCTGCGACCTGCTGGCTGCAATGGCGGGAGACGCTGGGTTTGAGACATTTGAGGAAACGGAGACGGGCATGAAGGGCTACGTGCAGCAGGCGCTGTTCGACCAAGTGCTGCTTGACGAGACGCTGAGCGACTTCCCCATGCAGGACGTCAGCATCAGCTACGACGTGCAGGAGGCCGACGACCAGGACTGGAATGCCGAGTGGGAAGCGGAAGGCTTTGAGCCGATAGTGGTTGGCGACAACGACATCGTTGTGCACGACGGGCGCCATCTTCCGCCTACGACCCAACCCCCGGCTGTGACCATCGAGATTGACGCAAAACTGGCGTTCGGCACGGGAAACCACGAGACGACTCGACTGATGCTTACTGCCCTACTCGACCTCAAGACACCTCAGAGCGTGCTCGACTGCGGCACGGGAACAGGCATCCTCGCCATTGCCGCGCTGAAGCTGGGCGCACAGCGTGCCGTAGGCTACGACATCGACGAATGGAGTGCCGACAATGCGCGACACAATGCCGTCATCAACCAGGTGGACGACCGCTTCACCTCGCTGCTGGGCGATGCTACGGTGTTAGACACGCTCGACGAGACGTTCGACCTGGTGATGGCCAACATCAACCGAAACATCCTGCTCGACGATCTGCCACGCTTCGCAGAAAAGATGCACAAAGGCAGCACACTACTGCTGAGCGGCTTCTACGAGGCTGACGCAGCGCTGCTGATGGAAAAAGCAAACGAACTGGGATTAAGTCTGGAAAAGAAGCGTACAGACAACGAGTGGACGTGCCTGCGCTTCACTCTTTAGCGATACAAAGGTCGTACAGGTCGTAAAGCGAGCCGTTGAAGATGTCCAGATCGACATAGCCCGTGATACCCGGCAAGCGTCCGGCATCGGTGTATTGCCAGAACTTCCAGGGACCTTCATACTCCACCTTTTCCACATAGTAGTGGGCAATCCAATAGGGATACTGATTGAAGACAGGATCGCCCAAGTACTGTGTCTTAAATTTATAATAGGTATAGATGATGGGCTTCACATGGTAGTGTTTCTCTACGATGTCAAGCCACTTCAGGACGCTGTCGCGAAACTGCTCGTCAGTCAGGTCAGGCGTCTTGTTTTCCACGTCGAGAACGGGAGGCAGGTCGCCGTCCTCCAGGTGAACGTTACGAATGTAATAGCGTGCCTGAGCCGTTGCACTGCTCTTGGTACTCCAGAAGTGATAAGCGCCGCGAATGAAGTCGAAATCGTGCGCCAGCTTGAAATTCTGACGGAAGTTCTCATCGACAATGGTCGTGCCCTCGGTGGCCTTCATCACCACGAAACGGATGGGACACTCATTGATGCGTGCATGCTCGGAGAGCGTGTCCCACTTGATTTCGCCCTGATGGTGAGAGATGTCGATACCATGAATCTCGTAGCCCTCAGGATAACTGATGTCACCATACAGCGCACGCCAACGGAAACCGTAAGGCCCAATGAAGAAATAATAGAAGAAATAGATGTAAGCCGCCACAATAATGGCACCGCCAATCCATATCGTCTTACCTGGCATGTGCTGCAGGAAGCGCACGAAAACATTAGGACGCTTGTGCTTGACAGGCGACGTAATCCGGCGTTTAGGCTGTGATGTGGAGCGATGGGTTGTGTTGGGCATCTGTACTTCAATGAAAAGAGAAGGAATCAGGGACTTTTTCCCTGATTCCTAAATATTTATGCTTACTTAGCCTGTTCAAGAGCAAGCGTCTTGGTGGGCTGGTCGCAAACCTCTGTGGGTCCCCAGTACTGGATGGGGCCGGGATATACGTAAGCGGTCTCACGAGCCCAGCGGTCACGCTCCTTGGCGAAGGCCTTGAAGGGAGCACCGTCAAGCTCAACGAGTGCCTTACGGATAACAGGCTTCATCTCACCGGCACGCTTCTCCATGTTCATCATCATGGTGATGGGCACACCACCTGCAATCCACTGGTCGGCAGGAGCGGTAGTGTTCTTCACGATGGCCATGTAACCGGTCTTGCCGTTGGCAATAAGCTGAGCGGCAGAGGTACCGAGAGCGTAGCAGTAGTCAGCATCGAAGTTAGAAGGAGCAGCGCAGCGTCCCTCGTAACCGAAGAAGTGATGCTGAGTGCCGAACTTGCCGACATACTTGCCTTCCTTCTTCATCTTCTCGAGCTTCTGGGCTACCATCGTAGAGAGCAGCTTCTCGGTCTCGATGAGCGATACCTGAACGTTTCCGTGAGGATCGCGGTCGAGGGCCAGCTGACGGGCAACACCTACAGGCAGGCTGTTGAACACGGCGAGGTTCTCCTCGGTGAGGTGACTCTTGGCGAAATCTACCTGCTCGTCGCGGCTGATCTCCTTTGCCTCAGGCAGGGCGAGCACGTCGTTGAGCTGAGCAATGAGCTTCTTGATGGCAGGGATGAACTCAATGACACCCTCAGGGATGATGACGGTACCGAAGTTGTTGCCGTCAGCTGCGCGAACAGCTACAGCGTTGGCAATATACTCAACGATGTCGTCGAGGCTCTGAGCCTTAGCCTCAACCTCCTCGCTGACGAGGCAGATGTTGGGCTGTGTCTGCAGGGCGCACTCAAGGGCGATATGAGAAGCCGAACGACCCATCACCTTGATAAAGTGCCAGTATTTGCGTGCCGAGTTACAGTCGCGCTCGATGTTACCGATAAGCTCTGAATAAGTCTTACATGCGGTGTCGAAGCCGAAAGAGGTCTCAATCTGGTCGTTCTTCAGGTCACCGTCAATGGTCTTCGGACAACCGATAACCTGTACGCCGTAGTTCTTGGCAGCATAGTACTCGGCCAGCACGCAAGCGTTGGTGTTAGAGTCGTCACCACCAATGATGACAATGGCCTTGATGTCGAGCTCGCGGATAATCTCGAGACCCTTCTCAAACTGCTCAACCTTCTCAAGCTTTGTACGACCAGAGCCAATCATATCGAAACCACCGGTGTTGCGATACTCGTCGATAATCTCAGGAGTAAGCTCCATGTAGTTATGGTCAACCAGACCGCCAGGACCCAGGATGAAACCGTAGAGACGGTTCTCGGGGTTGAGCTTCTTGATCTGGTCGAACAGACCGGTAATGACGTTATGTCCGCCAGGAGCCTGACCGCCAGAAAGGATGATACCCACGTTCATCTTCTTCGTGTTAGCCTCGGTAGCAGGCTCAAACTCAACGATAGGCATACCATAGGTGTTGGGGAAGAGCTTCTTAATCTCCTCCTGGTCACCAACACTCTGAGTCGGCTTGCCTTCTTTAATCTTTACAGCACCCTGAAGAGCCTTCGGCAGCTTTGGCTGATAAGCGGCTCTTGCCATCTGCAATGCACTTTTTTCCATAATTCTTTAATCTTTATTTGATGAATAACTGAATTTTCGAGATGCAAAAATAATCTTTTTTCATGAAAAATAAGAAGAAAATAGGCTAAAATTACGTTTTTAAGACTTTTTTAGGAGTAAAATTATGTCATATCAATTTTTTTACGTATCTTTGACGGAACAATTTAATTATATAACATCATACTGGAGGAAAAAATTATGGCAAAAAGAAGAACTTTAAAAAGAAACATCACTAACATTTGTACCGTACTTTTCGCAGAAGGCGTTGCAGCTTCTTTTGAGAATGAGCATCCTGAAAATGCGGAGGCTCTGCTGCGTTCTATTATCAAAATGGAAAGTAATTTCATCAGCCGGGTCTCGCATGTGGAGCCGGGAATGGAGCCGAAAGCCTACTTTGACGACCTTATCGAGAAGTTCAATGCACAGGTAGGCGAGCTCGTTGACCAGATTAACAACAAATAGGAGCATCATGAGAAAACTGTGTCGTTGGATACTCTATGAACGAATGGGATGGAAGCTCAACATTACCGAGCCACATCCCAACAAATTCATTATCTGTCTGGCACCACATACAAGCAACTGGGACTTCCTCATGGGCGAACTCTATTCTCATGCCGAAGGGATGAAGATAGGGTTCCTGATGAAGAAGGAATGGTTCTTTTGGCCGTTGGGCCCTATTTTCCGCAAACTGGGCGGCATACCCGTATGGCGCACAAAGCATACCAGCATGACGGACAACCTGGCACAGACAGCCATAGAGAGCAAAGACTTCAGGCTCTGCATTACCCCCGAGGGTACACGTAAACGTACGGACGAGTGGAAGAAGGGCTTTTACTACATCGCCCAGAAAGCAGAAATACCGGTTCTGCTCTATGGGATTGACTATCAGAAAAAAATTATTCAATGCACCAAAACCATCATTCCCAATGGCGACATAGATGCCCAGATGCACGAAATTAAACTATACTTCAAGGACTTTTCCGGTAAAAAGCCGCAAAACTTTACAACAGGCGAACTATGAAACAGATTCTCTTGGCAGGATGCATCACAATGGCTCTTGCAATCAATGCCCTAAGAGCAGAGGCTCAGACAAAACTATGGGGCGACATCAACTACGAAGGCCGGCCGTGGGTGGAGAACGTCTCTCTACCCAACAAAATTACGCATGGACTACAGAACCGTCATCTGGCTCTCTGGGCCAGTCACGGACGCTATTACGACAGGAGCAAGGCTGCATGGCAATGGCAACGGCCCAAGCTCTTCGGAACGACAGAAGACCTCTATACACAGACCATCGTCGTGCCCTACCTCATGCCCATGCTGGAGAATGCTGGAGCCATCGTGTTTACTCCACGTGAACGTGACTGGCAGCGCTATGAGGTCATCGTTGACAACGACATGCCGAACCCAGGCACAGCCTATATCGAGGTAAATGGCAGCGAGTCGTGGCGTACGACAAACCAAGACGGTTTTGCCCAGCATACAGGCTTCTATCACGACGGAGAGAATCCGTTTAGGGCAGGAAGTGCCCGCCAGGCAAAGGCTACCAAGAAGAAAAAGAACTATAGCCTCATCTCATACCAGCCCTATCTGCCCGACGCAGGACGTTATGCCGTCTATGTCAGTTACCAGACGCTGCCGCAGAGTGTTGACGACGCTCATTACACCGTATGGCACAAAGGCGAGAAGACGGAGTTTCACGTCAATCAGCAGATGGGTGGTAGCACATGGGTTTATCTGGGAACGTTTGACTTCGACGGCGGCAGCAACGAGTTCAACCGTGTAGTCATCACCAACCAGAGCCGAAACAAGAAGGGTATCGTCACCAGCGATGCCGTCAGGTTTGGAGGCGGTATGGGCAACATTGAGCGCGGAGGACAGGCCAGTGGACTGCCGCGTGCTCTGGAAGCCGCCCGTTATTATGCACAGTGGGCAGGAATGCCTTACGACGTTTACAGCATCAAGGGGGGCGTGGATGACTATTCTGACGACATCAGCGTACGCCCACTCATGACGAACTACATGGCTGGCGGTTCCTGCTATGTACCTGCTGCCGAGGGCGCTGGCGTCCCGCTGGAGCTGTCGCTGGCAGTACACAGCGATGCCGGCTACGCAACTAACGGAGCGGACCTGAAGGGTTCGCTGGCTATCTGCACGACAGACTTCAACGACGGACGACTGAACAGCGGTGCGTCTCGAATGATGTCGAAGACGCTGGCAGAGGCTTTGCTCGAGAATGCCAGGAACGACATTGAGGCGACATACGGAAAATGGAACGTCAGGGCGTTGTGGGACAAGAACTATGGTGAGACACGACTGCCGGAAGTGCCTGCAGCCATCTTTGAAACGCTGTCGCACCAGAACTTCCCGGACATGATATGGGGACAAGACCCGAACTTCCGCTTCACGCTGGCACGCAGCATATACAAGACCATTCTGCGCTATGTCAACGCACAGCATGGTGAGTCGTGCGTAGTAACTCCGCTGGCACCAGACCATTTCTGTGTGGAGGTGAAGAAGGATGAAGCCAGACTCTCTTGGGAGCCTGTGGAAGATCCGCTTGAGCCCAGCGCCAAACCAACAGGATACATCGTCTATACAGCCATTGGTGATGCCGACTATGACAACGGAATTTATGTCAAGTCGAATTCCTATAAGATGGACTTGGAGCCCGGTCTGCTCTATAATTTCAAGGTTGCAGCAGTAAACAAAGGAGGGCGAAGCTTTACCACAGAGGAACTGTCAGCGCTATACAGCCCCGAAGCTGTGAAACATATCATGATTGTCAACGGGTTCTATCGTCTCTCTTCGCCTGCCATACGTAACAACGCCAGCGAGCAGGGCTTTGACTTCGATGAAGACCCAGGCATTACAATGGGACGTACAGCCGGTTGGATAGGTAAGCAAAACGTCTTCAACCGTGCACGCATGGGAAACGAGAGCTCCAGCGGACTGGGATATAGCGGTGACCATTTCTTTGGGCGCTTCGTGGCAGGAAACGACTTTAACTACGTGCGCACACATGCCTCTGCCATTGGCACAGATGGACGCTACAGCATCAGCAGTTGTTCACGCCAAGCTTTAGAGAGTGGGAAAATCAGACTCACCAATTATCATCTTGTTGACCTCGTACTGGGCCAGGAACGCAACGACGGACACAGTCTTGTCAGTTACAAGGCATTCCCCATACAGCTACAGAGCATACTCGGTGCCTATGTCCGCAATGGAGGCAACCTGTTGGTTAGCGGCTCCTACGTGGGTAGCGACATGCGTCAGCCCAATGAACAACAGTGGCTGGCAGATGTCCTGAAATGTTCAGTTACAGAAACCTATCGCGAAGCCAATGATTCCATCAGCGGCATGGGAACAACGTTTGTGTATTACCACGCGCTGAACGAGCAGCATTATGCTTCAACATCGTCAGACGTGCTGCAGCCCATAGAGCCGGCATTCTCTGCCATGATTTATGCCGACGGACGCAGCGCCTGCGTTGCCTATCAGGGTAACGACTACCGTTGCATTACGATAGGACTCCCCCTGGAATGCATCAACGGACGGCAGAAACGCCACGATATCATGCAAGGACTATTGAAATTTCTATTTAATAACTAAAAACCAAAAAAACTATGGCCAAAATCCAAACCAACTCATCAGGAACCAGAAGTATTGACATCAGCGATATACATCTGGAAACCATCGAGAAGTACCAATTGTTCCGCGACCTGATTGACTCCAATGGCTATGTTGATGAACAAGTGCTTGAAAAGCTAAAGCTCAACATCCGCGCACTACTGGAATCGGACAGCGGACACGACAAGAACCTGCTTGACCTTTGTCTGGACGTCATCTATCATCCTAACATGAAAGCCTTTGGACTGCAGCAGCTTGTACTGCTGTTCATCAACTGGAAGGACAAAGGCAACGAAGGTCTGGGTATGACAAAGCGTGCCTTACAAGGAACACCGTTCAATTAAAAGGAACGGAAGTTAAAGGGAAGTTAAAGGGAATGGAATACAGACTGACGGATTTTCTTCCTACGACGAAGAAGGAGATGGAGCTACGCGGATGGACAGAGGTGGATATCATCCTCTTCTCTGCCGATGCCTATGTAGATCATCCCTCGTTCGGAGCAGCGGTCATTGGGCGTACACTCGAGGCAGCAGGCTATAAGGTGGCTATTGTGCCTCAACCTGACTGGCACGGTGACTTCCGCGACTTCAAGAAGTTGGGACGTCCCAGACTGTTCTTTGGCATAGCCCCCGGATGCATGGACTCGATGGTTAACAAATATACAGCCAACAGACGCCTGCGTTCGGAAGATGCCTACAGTCCTGATGGCAGACACGACCTACGTCCGGAATATCCCACCATCGTCTATTCGAAGATTCTCCGACAGCTCTATCCCGACGTTCCCATCATCCTCGGCGGCATCGAGGCTTCTCTGCGTCGTCTGACACATTATGACTACTGGAAGGATCAGCTACGTCCATGTATTCTCTGTGACAGCGCAGCTGACATGATTACCTATGGCATGGGGGAAAAGCCCAACCTTGAGTTAGCACGCCGACTGGCTGAGGGGGAACCCATACAAAGCATCCGTGACATTCCGCAGACGGTCTATCTGTCAGAGAAGATCATTCCTAAAACTGACGACATCGTGCTCTACTCGCATGAGGAGTGTCTGCGCGACAAACGGAAACAGGCAGACAACTTCCGGCACATTGAGGAAGAATCGAACAAGATGCATGCACAACGGTTGATACAACAGGTAGGAAATCGTTATGTCGTGGTCAATCCCCCCTACCCGCCTATGACGACCGAAGAACTCGATGCATCGTTTGACTTGCCCTATACCCGTGTACCACACCTTAAATACAAGGACAAGCGCATTCCTGCCTACGAGATGATAAAGAACAGCGTCAATATCCACCGCGGGTGTTTTGGCGGTTGTGCCTTCTGTACCATCTCTGCCCATCAGGGGAAGTTCATCAGTTGCCGCTCGAAGGAAAGCATCCTGCGCGAAGTACGCCAACTGGTGAAGATGCCTCACTTTAAGGGATACATCAGCGACCTTGGAGGCCCTTCGGCTAACATGTATGGTATGGAGGGACGTAATAAAAGCATCTGTGAGCGCTGCAAGCGTCCCAGTTGTATTCATCCGCAGATCTGTCCGAACCTCAATACCAGCCACAACAAACTGCTGGAGATATATCGAGCCGTTGATGCCCTGCCGGAAGTGAAGAAGAGTTTTATTGGCAGTGGAGTACGTTACGACCTATTGCTTTACCGTTCGAAAGACGAGGCAGCCAATCGCTCGGCAGAAGAATACACGCGCGAGTTGATTTGTCGTCATGTGAGTGGCCGTCTGAAGGTGGCACCAGAGCACACCAGCGATGCTGTTCTGCGACTCATGAGAAAGCCGTCTTTCTCGCAGTTTGAACAGTTCAAGCGTATCTTTGACCGCATCAATCGCGAGAATGGGCTCAACCAACAGATAATCCCCTATTTCATATCATCACATCCAGGGTGCCGTGAACAGGATATGGCAGAACTGGCAGTAAAGACCAAGCACCTGGATTTCCAATTAGAACAGGTACAGGACTTTACCCCCACCCCGATGACCGTCAGCACTGAAACATGGTACACCGGTTACGACCCCTACACGCTGGAGCCGGTTTTCTCTGCCAAGAATCCCAGAGAGAAACTGGCACAGCGACAGTATTTCTTCTGGTACAAGCCTGAAGCACGAAGGGAAATAGAACAAAGCCTGAGACGAATAGGAAGAGCAGACCTCATCCAGGAGTTGTGCCCCAGAAAGAAAAAATCCGCTACGAAGAAATAACGCAGCGGATTTTTTATATAGTTAACTAACTCTCTTTACAGGATTGCCGAAGCATAGATCCAGTCATAGATGCATGCTGCAACACCGAAGAGCACGATACCTGCTGTGCAGAGGGCAAGGGCAATCTTGGTGCTGTTATCGCTTTGGAACGTAGGCAGCGGAGTATCAGTCTTCTTGATATACATACACTTCACAATGAGCAGGTAGTAATAAAGTGACACGACTGTATTAATCAAGGCGATAAAGACCACGAAATACGACCAGAAAGGAGCGTGCTCATGTCCAGATACGCCTGCCATGAATACAAAGAACTTTGAGAACATACCTGCGAACGGAGGAATACCTGCCAACGAGAACAGAGCCAGCGTCATCAAGAATGCCAGCTTGGGGTTGGTCTGGTAGAAGCCGTCGTAGGTGCTCATCTTTGTATTGCCACCACGATGCTCGACAATATTAATCACCGTGAAGACTGCCATGTTAGCAACAATATAAACCAAGACGTAGTAGATGAGTGCCGCCGTGCTTAACTGTGTGCTGTTGCCAATAACTGCCAGCATGATGTAGCCTGCCTGCGAGATGGAACTGAAAGCCATGAAACGCTTAAGCTCCGTCTGGCGAATGGCAAACAGGTTGGCTATCGTGATAGAGAGGATGATAACCCCCCAAAGCATGGGCTGATAATATTCAGCCATGGGGCTAAACACCTTAATCAAAATGATGAGCAGCGTAAGGGCTGCTGCACCTTTAGAGATAACACTCAGATAACCAGTAACAGGTGTTGGAGCTCCTTCGTATGTGTCGGCTGTCCAGAAATGGAAGGGAACAAGTGAGAGCTTGAAGCCCAGTCCACTGAAGAAGAATGCCAGACCCATCAATATGAGGGGAGAGAAACTGTATGAATCCCCCAGGACACCACAAATATCGTTGTAGTAAAGCGTACCTGTAGCAGCATAGATAAACGAGATACCAAAGAGCATCACGCCACTTGAGAACGTTGCCACAAGGATATACTTGGCTGCTGCCTCCGCAGACTTTTTCTTCCACTTGTCAAACGCAGCCAGACACGCCATGGGTACCGATGCGGTCTCCAAACCAAGGAAGAACAACAGGAAATGACCACTGGACATCATCACGTACATTCCCAAAAGCGTGGAAACTATCAGTACATAGAACTCACCGGCATATCGTTTTACGTTTTCACTCTCCAGCCACGTCTGAGCCATAACCACCACAATCACTGTTCCAGCAGTCAGAATCAGTTTCATGACATTGACAGCCTCGGTGGTTTCATACATTCCTCCGAAAGCTTCAGCAGGTGCTGCCAGGAAACAGGGAACAAGCTGTCCGCAAAGCAGAAGAGCAGTCAGCAGACCGAGTGACTTTGCTTTCTGCTCACCCTTCATGAGGAGGTCAGCGAAAAAGACGATAATCAGAATGGCAACAAGCGCTGCCTCAGGCATCATCAGTAAAAATTGACTATAATTCATATCTTACAACCTCCTATTTAAATGATGTTTGCGAGAATCGGTCCAACAGCATCTGAGATGGCATTGCTGGCCCACAAGGGGAACAAGCCAAGACCTGCGACACATGCAATGAGACAGATAACAGCAACACGCTCGTCCCATGTTGCATCAGTAAGCTCCAGGTAATGTTTGTTCTCCACCTCACCGTAAAGGATCTTACCGACAACACGCAGGATATAGACTGCGGTGACAACAATCGATGTACAAGCGATGATGGTAGCCACACGATGGAACGTATCGGCATTCTCGAATGAACCCACGAAGATGGTCATCTCGGCAATGAAGCCAGAGAAGCCCGGAAGACCTAAGTTCGCCAAACCCGCAATCACATAACCTACGGCAAGGAACGGCATGATCTTCATCAGACCAGCCAGTTCACGGATGTCACGAGTATGCGTACGACCATAAATCATACCGATGAGGGCAAAGAAGAGTGCTGTCATCAGACCATGAGAAAGCATCTGCAGGATGGCACCCGTGCAAGACGTACGCGTCATCATGAGCAGTGCGAAGAGCACCAGACCGCAGTGTGACACCGAGCTGTATGCATTGATATACTTCAGGTCCGTCTGCACGCATGCAGAGAAGGCACCATATACCACAGAAATAGTTGTCAGGATAAGGAATATCCAAGCAAGGTCGTTGGCAGCCTCCGGCAACAGGAACATGGCAACACGGAAGCAACCGTAGCCTCCCAGCTTCATCAGCACACCGGCATGGAGCATGGACACAGCCGTCGGAGCCGAAGCATGACCGTCAGGAGACCATGTGTGGAAGGGGAACAAAGCACCCAGTACGCCGAAACCGATAAAGATGAAGGGGAACAGCACCTTCTGGATATCCACAGGAATCTTATGCATTGCAGCAAGATCCAGCACATTCATGGTTGATGCTCCACTGAAGTAATAAATGCCCAGAATACCAAGAATCAGCAATGCAGAACCTCCCATGAGCATCAGCGTGAGTTTCATGGCAGCATATTCCTTCTTGCCTGAACCCCAGACACCGATAAGCAGGTACATGGGGATGAGGGCAACCTCGTAGAACATAAACATAGTAAACATGTCGGTGCAGATGAAGAAACCGAACACTCCCGTGGAAAGAAGTGTGAACCAAAGGAAATATTCCTTGGTCATAGGTTTCAACTGCCAAGAGGCAAATGTTCCCGTGAAGACAATGATGCTGGAGAGCAGCAACATGACAACCGAGATACCATCAACACCAATGGCGTATTCAATATGAAGCGGCTTAAACCAAGGCAGACGGTCAACCAGTAACATGGGCTCCTCATTACCGGCAGCACGCTGCTGGATGAAATAAATAGTCAGCCATATAGACAGTGCCAGCAAACATGATGCACCGACAACCATCACGCCACGCACCTGATTGAGGTTCTTGGCCAACCATAGGCCAAGAAGCATCAAGGCGGGAATTACGACGAATAATGTTAATATACTCATAACTCTTTAGATTGCAAGTAAGATTAATGTTAATGCTACAGCACCTGTCAGGAACCATACGGCATACTGACGGACATCGCCACTCTGCCAAGGACGAAGACTCTCACCGGCCTCATTAGCACCCCATGCCATGAAGTTAAACGTGCCGTCAACAACATGACGGTCGAACCATGCAATAGGTGTGGAAACGCAACGGAAGATGATGCGATGGGTGACATACTGCCAAATCTCATCCTGATAGAATCGCTTGTAAGCAGCACGGTGCAACTTGGGGAACGTCTTATACAGACGGTCGGCAATGGGTTGCTGTTCTCCTTTATATATATAGGTAGCAACAGCTATGCTTATCAGCGCAATAATCGTTGAGGTGACGGCAATCTGCGTGTCGAAGTGAATGGTATAGTCCTTTCCGCTTGCTGTCACGAAAGAGCCAAACGAACCGCCCCACCCTAAGAAACCTGCCAGTGTGGAATAGATACCTACACCAACTGTAATCACAGAAAGCACGATAAGCGGAACAGTCATTGTCAGCGGTGCCTCGTGTGGTGTATGGTGGGCGTGGGCCTCCACATTCTCTGTACCCCAGAAGATACCGTAATACAGACGGAACATGTAGAAGGCCGTCATAGCAGCAATACCTGTCATTATCCAACCAACCACGGGACTGTACTGGAAGCAAGCTGAGATAATCTCATCCTTCGAGCTGAAACCTGAGAAGAACGGGATACCGGCAATAGCCAGACAGGAGATGAGGAACGTGATATGCGTGATGGGCATATACTTGCGCAGACCTCCCATGAGTGCCATCTCGTTCGAGTGAACAGCATGAATGATACAACCAGCGCCAAGGAATAGACAAGCCTTGAACATGGCATGCGTGAACAGATGGAACATGGAAGCCATGTAACCCAGCGTTCCGTGCTCACCGTGACCAGGCAGACAAACACCTAAGGCAACCATCATAAAGGCAATCTGCGAGATGGTAGAGAAGGCCAGCACACGCTTGATGTCGCTTTGGGCACAAGCAACGGCTGCAGCATAGAATGCAGTGAAGACGCCAACCCATACCACAATGCTCAGCGATGAAGGAGCATAGTTTATCCACAGGGGGAACAAACGTGCAATCTGGAATACACCGGCTACAACCATCGTAGCAGCATGGATAAGGGCACTGACAGGCGTCGGGCCTTCCATTGCATCAGGCAACCAGATGTGTAACGGGAACATAGCACTCTTACCGGCACCACCGATGAACATCAGCACCAGGGCCGTAGGCAGTACAAAACCTGCACAGGCAAATTCACGAACAGAACCTTCTGTAGTGAAGTCGAAGCTGAATGTTCCGGTATAGTAGCCAAAGAGCAGAATACCAATCAGGAAGAACATATCAGCGAAACGCGTCACAATAAAAGCCTTCTTTGAAGCAGCAATCGCGGGCTTCAACGGATAATAGAATCCAATCAGTAAGTAGCTGGACACACCCACAAGCTCCCAGAACAAATACATCTGGAAGATGTTAGTTGCAACGACAAGTCCGAGCATCGACATGGTGAAGAGACTCAGGAAGGCGTAATAACGCTGGAATCCCTTTTCGCCGTGCATATAGCCAAACGAGTAGATATGTACCATCAGCGATACCGTCGATATGACAATCAGCATCATCACTGAGATGGGATCAAGCAAGATTCCCATATCGAAATGCAAATCACCTAACGGCAACCACGTAAAGTTATAGGGCTCAAGGACAGCATAGGTTCCTGCAGCAGTACGGTCGGCCGTGAAATAAGCAAAGGCCGTCCAGTAAGAGAGCACAGTCACCAGTCCCAGCGAGGTAGTGCCGATAAAACCTGCAGCCTTATGCGACATCTTCATGCCTGCCAGCGCAAGAATCACAAAGGAAAGCGCAGGCAGCAATAAGATCAGAAATGAATAACTATATATTTCCATAACCGATTACCATTTCATGTTTTGAATACTGTCAACGCTATCACTCTTGAAATTACGATAGACATTGATGATAATTGCAATAGCTACAGCTGACTCAGCAGCTGCCACACCAATGACAAAGAGCGTCATAAACATACCCTCCATGCCTTGTGGATAGAGCAGACGGTTGATAGCTGCAAAGTTGATGTCAACGGCATTCAGCACCAGCTCAACAGAGATGAGCATGGCGATGAGGTTGCGACGAGTAACGAAACCAAAGACGCCGATGAAGAACAGGAGTGCGCTAAGCACGAAATAACACTCTATAGGTATCATGACTGCTTCTCCTCCTTTCTTGCTACTACCAAACCACCAATAATACATGCCAACAGGAACAGTGAGATGAACTCAAACGGGAGCACATACTCATACTTGCCGGCACCGACAAGCGCTTTACCGACAGCTTCCATAGACAGTTCTGTGTTGTCTGGAGCCAAAGTAAAGAATCCTGTTTTCAAGAGAATAAGACTGACTACAACCAAACCTATCAGAGCAGCCAGGCCACCACGAACAAAACGGCTGGTTTTAATCTTTTCTTCCAGTCCCTGTAGCGTGCGCTTGCTCACCAGTTGGATAGCAAAGATGTAAATCATCGTCACACCACCGGCATAAACTGATATCTGGGCTGCACCTAAGTAAGTGTAGTCGAGCAGGAAGTAAATGCCTGCTACTCCGAACAGCACGAAGAGCATAAACGTTGCTGCACGCATGATGCGCGTGGTGGTCACACACAGCAAGGCTGAGGCGATAATCACCACGGCGAGAATGCAAAACATAATGATATTTCCCATAGCCGTTTATTTCTTTTTAGTGTTAAACTTACCAATCTCCTGCGGTGCACCACCATGAATCAGATGAGGCAGTGAGCCACCCTGATAGACCTCTTTGTCAAGGTGCAGCACGAGCTTGCTGCGGTCGAAGACTGCATTCTCGAAGTCGTTGGTGAACTCAATAGCATCAAAGTTACATGCATTGGTACACAGCTGGCAGAACATGCAGTCGCCAAGGTCATACAGATAATCGTCGAGCACTTTCTTCTTCTTACCCGTCTCAGGGTCTTCAACCATGTGCGACGTAATCTTGATGGTTCCGTTAGGACAGCTTTTCTCACACAGTGTGCAGGCAGTACATTTGTAGTTTCCGTCTTCGTTACGCTTGAAGACCAGACGTCCGCGATGACGCTGCGCTACATGGAGCGTTGTCTTTCGATTCTCGGGATACTGCTCGGTCGATTTATTGGTGAAGAAGTCCTTGAAATACTCCTGCCAGGTAATCTTCATACCTGTTGCCAACGTCTTGAGTCCGTGCCCGATTTCTCCAAAATATGTTTTGTTATCTTCCATATCTATACCTTATTTAATATATATACCTAAAGCCACCACAATGGTCATCAGCACGATGTTGAGCAGTGCAAGCGGCATGAGGTATTTCCATTCGAGCTTCAGGATCTGGTCAATACGCAGACGCGGGAATGTCCACTTAATCCACATCAGCACCCAGACAAGAGCAAAGGTCTTACCCATGAACCAAACAATACCGGGGATGTAATTCATGCATGTGTCGATGCCATCGACACCTACATTAATAGGAGCCCATCCGCCCAAGAAGACGGTAGCAGCAATGCCGGCAATGATAAAGAGATTCAGGAACTCAGCCAAGTAGAAGAAGCCGAAGCCCATACCACTATACTCAGTATGGTGTCCGGCAGTCAGCTCACTCTCAGCCTCTGCCATATCGAACGGGCCACGGTTAGCCTCTGCATTACCGGCAATGAGGAACACAAGGAAAGCTATCAACGCAGGAATATGTCCCTGGAAGATGAGCCACTTGAAAGGTCCCGTCTGAGACTCGACAATGCCCGACATCTGCATTGTGCCCGTCATAATGACAGCAGCAATGAGACACAGGCATAATGACATCTCGTACGAAATCATCTGCACGGCACCACGCATGGCACTAACTACTGAATACTTGTTGTTAGAACCCCATCCAGCCAAGAAAATACCTACCACACCAATTGATGAGATAGCTGTTAGCAGGAAGATACCCACATTGAAATCGAGAATGGTGGCGCCATTGTTCCAAGGCAGGAACGAGAAGGCGCCCACACTTCCGATAATCACCAGTATCGGAGCTGCAGCATAGAGGAACTTGTCGGCCTTGTCAACGAAGAATATCTCCTTGATAAGCATCTTGAAGACGTCGGCAAACACCTGCAACAAACCCCAGTAGCCTACGCGCATCGGGCCCAGACGGCACTGGAAGTAAGCGCAGACCTTACGCTCCATAAAAATCAGTGCGCAAGCAATAAGCGCATAGCCCAAAAGAATGGCTACGCCCACCAGCACGCACTCAATCAATATTGCCAACCAGTCAGGACACCCTACGGTTATCCGAAGCAGTTGGTCAAACCATTGTGTTATTATAGAAAAGTCGAACATAATCTTATTATCTGTCAATATCAGGAATTACAAAGTCAATGGCAGCACCAGTAGCCACGAGGTCGGCAATCTTCTGACCACGCAGCATCGGGTCGAGTGCACCCGTCAGCGAGAGTCCCATAGGACGCATCTTCAGACGGTACGGACTCTTGTCGCCTCGCGAGTCGAGATAGACACCAAACTCACCGCTGGCACCTTCGACAGAGAAGTACCACTGTCCCTCGGGCACCTTGATGATGGGCTTCTGCTTCACATAGAAGTCGCCTTCAGGAATGTTGTCGATGAGCTGCTCAATGATGTGCAAGCTCTGATACATCTCGTTGATGTGACAGGTGTAACGGTCCATCGTGTCGCAACCAGTCATCGTGATCTGCTCCCACTCCACCTTGTCGTACATGTCGTACGGATGGTTCTTGCGCACATCGTTCTTCCAACCAGAAGCACGTCCGGCAGGTCCAGTCACGGCATACGAGATACAATCCTTCATAGACATCGGACCAACCTTCTCGAAACGCTTGTGGGTGATAATGTTGTCGCCGAAGACATCAACGTACTCCTGAATGATGGGCTTCATGTACTTGATGAGGTCCTTCACGTTCTTCACAAAGTTCGGGTCGATGTCGTCCTGCAGACCACCGATGCGGTAATAGTTCTGAATGAGACGACCGCCCGTAGTCTCTTCCATGCAATTAAGCACGTGCTCACGGTCACGCATAGAGTACAGGAATGCCGTCAGGGCACCCATATCCTGAGCACAGCAACCTACGTACAGCAGGTGTGAATCGATACGCTGCAGCTCATCCATAATGGTACGGATGTACTTAATACGATCAGTCAGTTCTACGCCGAGGCTCTCTTCGATGGCTCCCACCAGCGCGTGACGGTGCATCATGGCGCTCAAGTAGTTAAGACGATCGGTTAAAGCAAGCATCTGGGGATAAGTCATCCCTTCACACATCTTCTCTATACCGCGGTGGATATAGCCCAGATGCGGATAAACACGCTTGACGATTTCACCATCAAGCACTGTCTGCAGACGGAGCACACCATGCGTTGACGGGTGCTGCGGACCAATATTGATAACGTATTCGTCAGCAGTAAACAACTTGTTCTTCTTCGACTGCAGAACACCGTCCTTATCCAGATAATACTCCAGGCCATAGTCGGGCTCTTCGTCATCCTCCAGCGTATATTCATCATTGAACTTCCAGTCCTTGCGGAAGGGATAGCCCTTGAAGTCTGAGCGAAGGAACAGGCGACGCATATCGGGATGTCCCAGGAATACAATGCCATAAAAATCATATACCTCACGCTCCAGCAGGTCAGCTACACGCCAGATGTTCGAAACAGTCGGAATATACGGAATCAGCTGGCCATCGGTGTCGCCGGTTCCGTTGCTCGACATACCATCGCCGCAAACTTGCGTCTTGGCCAGCATCTTCACGCTGCAACGCTCGTGCGTCTCGCTATTCTCCAAAATATAGATACAGCCGAGGCCCTCTTCACCAAAGTCCTCGCCTACGATGGTGACAAGATAGTCAAAACCCTTCTTGTCCTTCAAGTCTTGCATCTCTTGTGCAAACTTGTCAAAATCGAATGATAGGAATTCTAACTTCATGCCTGTTCCTCCTCTGTTTTTGTCTGAGTACTCTGAATCTCCTTCTCAAAATCTTCAGGGACCTCCGTTACCACGATGGGCTCACGCTGATGGTCACCCAGTCGGCGTGCAACGAGCTCCTCGTTGGAAACGCCCAACTCACGTTCCTCAGCAGTCTGCTTGTGGTTGGCACCACCAAAGAACTTCTCAATCTTCACTTTACGCTGCAACTGCATCATGCCGTACATGATAGCCTCTGGACGAGGAGGACAGCCTGGAATGAATACATCCACAGGAACAATCTCCTCGATGCCCTTCACGACGTGATAGCTCGACTTGAATGGGCCGCCACTGATGGCGCAACCGCCAACGGCAATAACGTACTTCGGCTCTGCCATCTCGTCGTACAGACGCTTCAACGCAGGGGCCATCTTATGGGTAATGGTACCTGCACACATGATGAGGTCTGCCTGACGGGGAGAGTTACGCGTCACCTCGAAGCCGAAGCGTGCAAAGTCGTAACGTGAGCAACCGCAGGCCATGAATTCAATGCCACAGCATGAGGTAGCAAAGGTTAACGACCAGAGAGAATTCGAACGTCCCCAGTTAATCAGCTTATCCAAAGAGCCCGTCACTACATTGACACCGCCCTCATGTAGCTCGTCGATAATCTTCTCCAACGACTCGTTGTCGTTCCACTCCTCGTAAGGAATACTCTTGATTTTCGGCTTTATTTCCATTCCAACGCTCCTTTCCGCCAAGCATACGCAAGGCCTAATACCAATACAACCAAGAAGAAGCCGATGCTCAACAATGCTGCTGCACCAAACTGCTTCACAACTACAGCCCACGGATAAAGGAACACTGTCTCCACATCGAACATGAGGAAGAGAATGGCAAACAGATAGAACCCGATGCTCACAGGCAGCCACGACGTACCGCGTGTGGGAATACCACACTCATAGGGTTCGCCCTTCACCTTGTTGTAGCTTCTCGGTCCTATCAGCTTAGCAACCACGTATGCTGCCAGAACCAGTGTAATAGCCGTAATCAGAACGGTAATTAACAAAGTAAAATTCATAATGTAATTATTATATATAATATGTATTCTCGCGAATTGTGGTGCAAAGGTACTGAAAACTTTGCGATATACAAAATAAATAATTATTTATTTTTTATGAACGTGCCAACAATCTTTGGCACGATATTTGCTTAGGTGCTTGCAAATGACAGAAAAAAAACAAAAATAAACTATGCAAAAAGGAAACATTGGGGTTACGACAGAGAACATCTTCCCCGTCATCAAAAAGTTTCTCTACAGCGATCACGAGATATTCCTGCGCGAGATGGTCAGCAATGCCGTTGATGCCACGCAGAAGCTGAAGACCCTTAAGCAGCAGGGAGAATTCAAGGGTGAAGAGGGCGACTTGAGCGTTCGCATCAGCCTTGATGCAGACAAGGGCACCATCACCATCAGCGACCGTGGTATCGGTATGACTGAGGAAGAGATTGACAAGTACATCAATCAGATTGCCTTCTCGGGCGTCAACGACTTCTTAGAGAAGTACAAGGAGAATGCCAACCAGATTATCGGCCATTTCGGACTGGGCTTCTACTCATCGTTCATGGTGTCGAAGAAGGTGGAAATCATCACCAAGAGCTACAAGGAAGATGCCAAGGCAGTGAAGTGGAGCTGCGACGGCAGTCCTGCCTACGAGATTAGCGACGCTGAGCGCGAGGACCGTGGTTCAGACATCATCCTCTATATCGATGACGACTGCAAGGAGTTCCTGGAGAAAGACAAGATTCAGGCCTTGCTCACGAAATACTGCAAGTTTATGGCCGTGCCCGTTGTCTTCGGCAAGAAGCAGGAGTGGAAGGACGGCAAGATGCAGGACACCGATGCCGACAACGTCATCAACGACAGCGACCCCATGTGGACAAAGGCTCCCTCCACGCTGAAGGACGAGGACTACCAGAAGTTCTACCGCACGCTCTACCCCATGCAGGACGAGCCGATGTTCTGGATTCACCTGAACGTGGACTACCCCTTCAACCTGACGGGTATCCTCTACTTCCCCCGCATCAAGTCGAACATTGACCTGCAGCGCAACAAGATTCAGCTCTACTGCAACCAGGTATTTGTGACAGACCAGGTGGAGGGCATCGTACCTGAGTTCCTGACGCTGCTGCATGGTGTCATCGACTCACCGGATATTCCCCTGAACGTCAGCCGCAGCTACCTGCAGAGCGACCGTGAAGTAAAGAAAATCTCAACGTATATCACCAAGAAGGTGGCCGACCGTCTGCTCTCGCTGTTCAAGGAAGACCGCAAGGCCTACGAAGAGAAGTGGGACGACCTGAAGCTCTTTATCAATTATGGCATGCTCAGCGAGGAGTCGTTCTACGACCGTGCCAAGGAGTTTACGCTCCTGAAGGATACAGAGGGTAAATACTTCACACTCGACGAATACAAGACGCTCATTGAGGGTGAGCAGAAGGACAAGGAAGGGACTTTGGTCTATCTCTATGCTACCGACAAGGAGGAGCAGTATAGCTACATCGAGGCTGCCAAGTCGAAGGGCTACAGCGTGCTGATGGCTGACGGACAGCTGGACATTCCTGCCATACAGATGTTGGAGCAGAAACTGGAGAAGGTCCGCTTCACACGCGTTGACAGCGACATCATTGACCGTCTGATTCTCAAGGACGATGCTCCGAAGAAGACCATCAGCGAGGATGTGGCTGACAATCTGTCACAGGTCTTCCGTTCACAGATCCCAGCTATTGAGAAGGCAGACTTCTTTGTGGAAGTACAGAATCTCGGCGAGCAGCAGCAGCCTGTCACCATCACCCAAAGCGAGTACATGCGACGCATGAAAGAAATGAGCCGTTACCAGAGTGGCATGTCGTTCTATGCACAGATGCCCGACTCGTACAGCCTCGTGCTTAATGCCGACCATCCGCTGGTAAAGAAAGTCATTGACGACTGCCAAACGCAGACAGCCGAACCGCTGAAGCCTATTGAGGCAGAGCTGAAAGGTCAGCAGGCTCGTCTGGCTGCCATCCGTCAGGCTCAGGAGAAGAAGAAGGCTGACGAACTGACGCAGGAAGAGAAAGACGACAAGACAAATACGGAGAAAGCCGTTCAGGAGCAGAAGGACAAGAAGAAGCAAGTGCTTACTGACTACGGCAAACAGAACGACATCGTGCATCAGCTCATCGACCTTGCACTCCTGCAGAACGGCATGCTACGAGGTGAAGCGCTCGACAAATTCCTTCGTCGCAGCATTGAGCTCATCAAATAAACACCAACAAAAAAGGGAACCGCTTGGTTCCCTTTTTTGTTCCTATGAACACGATTACTTGTCCAGCTTTTCAAAGACTGAATTGTTCGATTTGTACTCAGGGACAATCTCCTTCATCTTGGATACCGTCGCCATATCATCGTACTGTTTCGCCAATTCAATCAGTTCTTCTATTTCCTTGTTGGCCTGCTCGTAGTCATACTCACGAACTTCAGCAATGCGAATCTTCTCATGGAACGTGGGTTTGGTGCTTTCCTGCTCGTTCAGCACTTCCTCGTAGAGTTTCTCACCGGCCCTGAGTCCCGTGAACTTGACTTCCACATTCTTGGCTCCCGAGAGCTTAATCATACGTTGTGCCAAGTCAGCAATCTTCACAGGCTGTCCCATGTCAAAGACGAATATCTCACCACCATTTCCCTTCGTACCAGCCTCGAGTACCAGTTTACATGCCTCTGGTATAAGCATAAAGTAACGGATGATGTCAGGATGGGTTACCGTCACTGGACCGCCATTCTTAATCTGTTCCTGAAACAGAGGAATGACAGAACCGTTGGAGCCCAGCACATTTCCAAAGCGTGTGGTCACGAACTGACAAGGAACAGCGTCATCCTTCTGATGGAGGCGCGATTGTTCCCAGTCATGCATCTTCAGCATCCTATCGAGGCTCTGCACGTAAATCTCACAGATACGCTTCGAGCAACCCATCACGTTCGTGGGGTTCACGGCCTTATCAGTAGATACCATCACGAATTTCTTGACGCCGTACTTGACGCTCAGGTCAGCAATCAGCTTCGTACCATAGATATTGTTGAGTATAGCCTCAGAAGGGTTGTCCTCCATCATCGGCACATGCTTGTAGGCTGCAGCATGGAACACGAAGTCAGGACGGAAGGATGAGAACACCTTTTCCATTCTGGTCTTACGCGAAATACTGGTCACAATCACGTCTACCTTGACGTCTGGGAAGTCCTTTTCCATCATCAGACGGATGTCATGCTGAGGCGTCTCAGCCTGGTCGATAAGCATCATGGCTGCCGGCTTGTAGTAAGCCACCTGACGAACCATCTCAGAACCGATGCTGCCTGCACTACCGGTAATCAAGATACGCTTGCCTGCCAGCAGCTCGCCAACAGACTTCATATCGACCTTAATCTCATCGCGTGGCAGCAAATCCTCTACGCTGACCTCATTCAACTGAATGCCAGAGTAATCCACCTCTCCGCTATCCGCGTCAGCTTTCCACTCTTTTGTGCCGCCAGCCATGAAGATTTTGACCCCTGCACCAATCAGGATGTCCTGAATGGCCTGGTTGTTACGGAAATCATTTGTCCTCATGGGGTTAACGAGCACCGCATCAATGTGGTTAATCCTGATGATGTCCTTGAGTTGGTCGTTCACGTTATAAACCGGTTCACCTATCAGCAGCATGTGTCTGGCCTTGGGCGAATGTGAGATAAAGCCCTTCAACAGAAAGCGCTTGGGCTTCTGGCTGGCTATGTTCTTGGCCAAGCCTACACCGCCGGTCATTGCTCCATAAATAAGTACACGCAATGCCCTGCGGTCTGTCGTCGTAACATCATAAAGGGTTTTCACCAACACACGGACTCCCCACATTGCCAGTGTTGCAATGAAGAAAGTCACCACAATCTGCGTCTGGTTCAGTCCCGTCAGCGCTTCAATCGGAGTATACTCTGCCACCAACGATACGACAAGCGAAATAACCAGAGTAAGGCCATTCGCATAGGCCACGCGCATCAAATCAACAAAGCTCGAATAACGGACAACGCCTGAATAAGTACGGAAGACCTTTGCACCAATGCAACTCAGCAGCGCATAGGTCAGGGCGGAATAGAGCACCTCAAAGCGCTCCACGAACATCTGCCCCGTGCGGTTAAATATCCAATAGGCCAATAGTCCTGAGAGCAATACTATCAGGGCGTCTATGATGAACAGGCACCAATATGGAAGTGCGTTCTTGGTAAAATACCAATTTATCAGCCTGTTAAATGGATTCATAGAAATGTATTATCAGTCCAAGAAAAATACTACCACAGCAGCAAACGCCATAATGACAGCGAGCGCGACGAGGATGTACCAAAGGATTTTCTCAATTAATTTTCTACGATGAAGGGCAGCCAGACTCTTTTGTTTGAACCTGCTGGCACCCTCTTTCTTATGTGAATGATGATGGTGGTGATGATGAGCCTGTTGTTCTGCCATATTACTTCAAGATGTTATAGAGAAGAGATGCCAGCGAGATGAGAATACTCGTAGCCGAGAAGGACAACGTAGTAACCTGACCCACCTTCGAGTTCTGGGCTTTCACATTGTTAGGCTCCACATAGACAACGTCGTTTTGTTGGAGATAGTAATAAGGAGAATTGACAATGTTGGCATCAGTAAGGTCCAACTTGTAAATGGTCTTCTTACCCGTTGCGTCTTCACGAATGAGCTTCACTCTGTCGCGTACACCGTAGATGGTAAGGTCGCCTGCTTGGGCAAGTGCCTCAAGAATAGTAATCTTCTCGCGTGACACCAAGAAACTACCCGGACGGCTTACCTCGCCCAACACTGACACAGAATAGCTGGACATGCGGACGGTAACGACGGGATTCTCTGTATCAGACATATAGGGGCGAATCTTATCCAAAATCAGCAGTTCGGCTTCCGACTTAGTCAGTCCTCCAACCTTCAGTTTTCCAATGATAGGAAAGTTGATGAATCCCTGGTTATCAACAAGGTAAGGCATCAACGTTCCAGTACCTGAGCTCAGCGAACGACCATTCTGGTATGCGTTCTGCAGCAAGAGGTTAAAGGGAAGCGATGCATCAGGAGTCGTGGTAACGACCGAGATAGTCAGCTCGTCCTTAGGCATGATGCGTGCGTCATACAGGAAGCTGGATGCATCGTAGTTAACATTGTCACTATTCTGGAAATAGGCAACATTTGTCGTTCCACAGCTGGTCAACATCAGGACCATGAGTGACAGTAAGATAACTGTGTTCTTTTTCATATCTTTACGCTTTTTGTTGTTTCATTAGAATTGCCACCAGTGTTTCTTCTTAGGCGGCTCAGTATGATTGAGATGTGACTGGGCGAGCACTTCATCAATAACGTCATTCCACTTATGGCGTTGCTTGATCATGCGATAGATAGTTCCCCAGTCGGGCAGTCCACCAAGGTTACGGTCATCAATAAAGATGTCAACCTTCAGTTTGCGCGAGAAGTGCGGATTATTGTCTGTCGTCTCCTCGGGATAGTCCCGATTGGCTGCATAAAACTCCAGTCCACGTTCACGACACCAAGCCAAAGCTTCATCGAGCAGTTCGCCCTCACGGACAGACCACATGATGAGCCGATGTCCGTCCTGACGTAGCATCTTCAGCGTGTCAATGGCGAAAGGAATCTCCTCGCCAATAGCTGGATATTTGTGGGTTACTATCGTTCCGTCAAAATCAACTGCAATCGTCATTTCTTAATGGAATTGTCATCCTTGTTGGAGTAGCGCGAATCAGCATAGTTGCCAAAGCTGCCGTAGTTGCCATAACTACCGTAGCCGTAGCCACCATAGCCATATCGACCATAACCATAACGTCCGTAGCCATAGCGTCCGTACTTACCGTACTTGCCATAGCCGTAGTAGTAGCCATGCTTCTTCTTCGACATATCAACGCCGTTCAGAATGACACAGCAGTTCTCAAGCTTCTTCTCGTCTGCCAACGTATTCAGGATACCGATATTCGACTTCGGTGTATAGTCGGCACGACAAACGTAGCAGTTAACGTTGGCAAAACGTGCAATCTGAAGTGTATCAGTAACCAAACCTACAGGTGCAGTATCGAGAATAATGTAGTCGTACATCGTTTTCAGAATTTCGATGGTATCCTTCAGGCTTTCACGGGCCAGCAACTCAGTGGGGTTGGGAGGTGTCGGACCGGCAAGCAGCAGGTCAAGGTTCTCGTTAACACCCGAGGGGCATACAACTGTCTGGACGTCAGTAGCTGTTACATTATCCTTCTTCAACAAGTTGGTAATACCCTGTGTTCTGTCCTTAACATTGAACAATCGTCCCAAAGCAGGCTTACGAATATCAAGACCGCAGAGCACAACCTTCTTACCCAACAGGGCGAACGAAACAGCAAGGTTGGCTGCCAAGAAGGTCTTACCCTCACCGGAGGTAGATGATGTGAACAGGATAACCTTATCTTGTTCCTTCATCATAAACTGGATGTTGGTACGCATGGAGCGGAATATCTCGTCAATCTGATTGTTCTTGTTGGCCTGTACAACGATTCCAGCTGCCGTCTTGGCACTGTCGCTGGCCACAGGAACATCGGCAATGATGGGCAGACGAGTCAACTTCATCAGTTCCTCACGACCATCCAAACGATAGCTCAGCAGCTTCATGAGCATCAACACCAGCAGAGGAATCAGCAGACCAGCCAAGACGGTTGCCAGCATGATGACAGTACGCTTTGTGTTGACCTGTCCGTCCAGCTGAGGCTCGTCAATTAGCTTACCCTTGTCGGCTGTAGCTGCCAAGGAGATAGAGTTCTCCTCACGTTTCTGGAGCAGTAAGATGTAAAGGCTCGACTTCACCTCCTGCTGACGACCAATCTGAGTCAGCATACGCTCGTGGTCAGGTGTCTCGCCGATGCGTCCCTGGTACTTGGCCAACTGCTTCTGCAGGTTCTGACGAGTAATGTCGGCAGAACGGCGTGCCTGAAGCAATGCAGTACGGATGGATGGCTGCAGGTCATCAAGCGTGGTAGTCAACTGCAGCACCTGTGGTGACTGCTCGCTGGCAGCTTTCAACAGGCGGTTACGATCCTGAACGGTCTGGTTGTAAGAACTAATCAAAGCTCCAGAAGCCTGATCAGACATACCAATGTTCGAAGGAATAATCTTATACTGGTTGGCAGGATTATCAATAAACTCACGCAGATAGTCCATCAACTGAATCTGTGCGTTGGCCTCCAAGAGCTTTCCCTCAAGCTCAGAACTTTGCGTAAGCGAGATAGAAGCATCCCACTCCCAACGTGTCAGGGCATTACGACGTTTATAGTTTTCCAGATCGTCCTCCGTTGAGCCCAGCTCTGCATTAATTTTCTCCAGACGGGAATTGATGAATTCCTCTGTCTTCAGCGCAATCTCGTTCTTGTCGGAATTGGCCTGACGGTTATAGCAGACAGCCAACTGGCGCAGAAATTCAAGTCCGCGATAGTAGTTCACATCCTTCAGTGTCATCTGTGCAATAGAGGTCTGCTTGGAGGTAGGTGCTACGTCAAGTGCTTTCGCGTATTGTGTACCCACCTGCATTGGCGGTCTGATGGTAATACCGTACTTGGCGCCATCCTCTATCTTTGTACCATTAGGATTCTTGGTGAAGGTCAGCGTGCCGTACTTCGTTCTGATAGTTGCTGGCAGCGACTTCAATTCCTGAGAGAATTCGCTTGTTGTAGCCTTACCAAGCTTTGTTTCGCCCTTCACTTTATACGTACCATCATCGTACGAAAGATTCATCTGAATCATTCTTGCGCTGTCAAGCAGTTCCTTGTCCCACTGGTCAAGGTGTGCAGCATCCAAGTCAACGCTAACGGGCTGATTTCCAAAGACAACAGGCTTCATGATACGACCAATGGTCTTATACTCCACATACATCTTCAAGTCTTTCACGGCATCGCGCGAAAGAATTGTTGACTGAAGTATTTCTATCTCATTCTCAATACCTGCCGAATTGGTCAGGAAGCCCAGGTCCTGCATATTCGACAACATCATATTGGTATTGCTGCGACGACGGCTGTTGTCATCTTTGATTAGCATCTTAGCCGACACCTGATAGACAGGCACCGTGTAACGCATATAGATATATGCCGCACACAAACAAATAAACAACGACAGCAGGAACCACTGCCAATTCACCACCACCAAAGCGTAGATGTTCTGAAAACTAAACATAGACTGCAATTCCGAGAAACCAGATTCCTCAGTTTCTTCAGTAGTCAATTTAGCGTCTTCAACCATAATGTGTTTATTTTTACCTAATTGTTATATTATAATATAAAGTGATTCCGTTGGGACTCGAACCCAAGACCCACAGCTTAGAAGGCTGTTGCTCTATCCAGCTGAGCTACGGAACCATCCATTTTTAGTGGAAATCGCCTGCAAAGGTATAACTTTTTTACGATATGACCAAATAAAAAGGTATTTATTATTCAAAACGAGGTACGAAGCTCCTCATAAATGCGCTGTACGGGCAGTCCCATCACATTAAAATAGCTGCCATGAAGACTCATCACACCAATATAGCCAATCCACTCCTGAATGCCGTAGGCACCTGCCTTGTCCATCGGCTGATAGGTACTGACGTAGTAGTCTATCTCTTCGTCAGAGAGCATCTTGAACGTCACGTCAGTCTGCACGCTGAAGGCACGCTGCCGTTCACGGGTTGTGAGGCAAACGCCTGTGATAACCTGATGCGTCTTTCCACTGAGCAGGCGCAGCATACGACGGGCATCATCGGCATCAACGGGTTTCCCCAACACCTCCTGAGCGCAGATAACAACGGTGTCAGCCGTGATAACCAAGTCATCGGCACCCATCATCTGCTGATAGGCCGCCGCCTTCTCGCAAGCAATATACTGTGCCGTTTCAGCCACAGGAAGTTCGTCGGGATAGGACTCGCTGATGTCCGGGAGCACACGAACCTCAAAGGGTATGCCCAAACCTGCGAGCAACTCACGGCGGCGCGGAGAGTTGCTGGCTAATATAATATGGTAGCGTTGCAAGTGGTCAAGCATCGTCTCTTTACCAGCCAAAGGCCTTTGCATGATGGAGCCACATGCCCTGGGCACGCAGCACCTGTTCAATAACGTCGCGTCCACACCCTTCTCCTCCCTTGCGGTCGCTCACATAGATGGATAGCTCACGAATGTCAGGACAGGCATCCTGAGGACATACAGGACATCCGACACGCTGCATGATCTCATAGTCAGGAATGTCGTCACCCATGTACATTACCTCTTCGTCGGTATAGCCATAGGTCGTAAGAAACTCCTCATACTTCTGGATTTTGATGGAACAGCCCATATAGATATCCTGCACACCCAGCCTCTCATAGCGCAGACGCACGCTCTCTGTGGTGCCGCCTGTCATGATGACGATGCGCAAGCCCAGTTTCATAGCCAACTGAATGGCGTAGCCATCCTTGATGTTTACCGTCCGCATGGGTTCACCTGAGGGGTGCAGGGGAATGGTCTCTGTACTCAGCACACCATCGACATCAAAGACGATGGCACGTATCTTCTTCAAATCGTAGTTTATCATTGTATCTCGTGTATGCTTTTTGACATCAGTTCATATATCTCCTTCGGCAGTCCTTCGAGCATCTGGCTCTGGCGGCTGATGACTTCTTTGTCGTAACGTACGGCAGGGCCTGTTTGCGCCTCTCGGGGTGAGAGCTCATGCACCTTGTACGCCGTCTCGTCAATGAGCGGCAACAGCGTGTCAAACGGTATGCCGTGCTGTTGCAGCAAGGTGCCAGCCAGGTCGTAGCAGTGATTGACGAAGTTACAGGCAAAGACAGCACTCAGGTGCAGGTAGCGACGGTCTTCTGACGAGAGCGTAACCACCTTACGACTAACGGAGTCTGCAAGCTGCCGGACAACCGCAAGCGTCTCTTCGTTATCGGCTTCAATAAATATAGGTATATCGGCAAACTCCAGCTTACGTTCTTTTGAGAAGGTCTGCATGGGATAGAGCACTCCATAACGTCGTGCATGTCCCTTGAACACCTCTATCGGCACAGAGCCAGCCGTATGCAGGAAGACGGCCTCTTCCCTACCCTCGCACAACTGTGAAAGGAGCATAGGTAGCACATCGTCCTTAACAGCACAGACATAAACATCGGCATCCTTCCTGACGGAAGCAACATCTGTTACGGCTTCAGCCCCCACGACAGCAGCCAGCGACGATGCTGACTCCTGCGTGCGGCTATATACCTGCAAGACCTCATGGCCCACTGCCTTCAATGCCGGTCCCAGATGTGACGCCAGCCGTCCTGCTCCTATCAGAACTATCCGCATATCTCTATTCTTTAACCTTTATACTTTAATACTTCCCTGCATGCACCTGCTCCCACTTCAACTTATCCTCGTTCTGAGGCTTGCGCTCATCAGCCTTATGTCCTACAGCCAGAATGCAGAGCACACTGAGATTCTCAGGGATGTCGAGGATGCCACGAATCACCGTATCGGCACTGGTGCCGTCGGCCAGACCGCGTCCGCGCATCTGTACCCAGCAGGAGCCCAAACCCAGCTCCTCTGCCTGATACTGCATCGAGATGGCAGCAATCGAGCCGTCCTCTATCCAGCAGTCATTCTGCATAGGATCGCCCAGCACGACGATGGCCAGCGGAGCGCCTTTCATAAACTGCGAACCAAGATCCTTGGCATCGCTCAGTTTCTCTATGTCGAGTGGGTCGTCAACCACCACGAACTGCCAGGCGCGCTGTCCCTTCGATGTGGGCGACATGAGTCCTGCACGCATGATGAGCTGCACGTGGTCGGCATCTATCTGTTCGCCCGTGAATTTGCGGTGCGAACGGCGCATCTGCACCAAATCCTTGAAATCTGTCATACTCAATTTTTGTTATTTTACGGCGCAAAGGTACAACTTTATTCTGATTAATTTGCATTTTCGCTCACTTATTTGTAACTTTGCCCCAAATTATGAGCGAACTCACGACACGGATCTACACGAAGGGAGACCAACTGCCTCCTATGACATGTCGTAACTTCTTCCACAGTACCGAACTGTTCCACGTCTGCGAACAGACGCGAAGACTCCGTCCCTACATGGTGGTCGTAGAGCAGGACAACGGCACGGTGGTATGCCACATGTTGGCCATGTTGCGTTACCGTTCGTCGCTGTTTCCACCTTATTTATATACCCACTGCCGCGTGCTGGGCGAAGGCGACTTCGAACAGGACGGCGACAATCGTGAGGAGCTATTCGGACTGATGCTCGCAGCCCTGACGCGCAAGCTGCAACACTGGGTGCTCTACATCGAGGTGAGCCATCTGAGCCAGAAGATGTTCGGTTACCGGCGCTTCCGCCAGCAGGGTTTCTTCCCTGTCCACTGGATGAGCATTCACAACTCGCTGCACAGCCATACGCCCGAGGAACGCATCGGCGAGAAGATGAAACTACAGATTGAACACGCACAGCTAAGGGGTGTGGTAACCAAGGAGATAGAGAACGAAGAAGAGTTCCGTGAATTCATGAAGTTGCTGCGTCATCACCATTGGTTCAAGCCCAAGCGCTACATTCCCGACGAGACGTTCTTCCGCAAGCTGATGGAGGGTCAGAACGCACGATTGTTTGTCACGGAATATCGCAAGAAAGTCATTGGCTGCTGTGGCTGTGCTTACAGCGAAGGCGATGCCTATATGTGGTACTCGGCTTTCCGCCGCAAGAGCTACCTCAGGCTGCATCCTGACGTACTGACCGTATGGCACGCGCTTTGTCACGCCCACGAGTACAAATACAACCACATGCGCTTCATGGATGTAGGTCTGCCCTTCCGTCGCAACTCCTTCAGAGAGTTCATTCTGCGTTTCGGCGGCAAGCCCGTCAGCACCTATCGCTGGTTCCACTGCAACATCCGCTGGGTGAATGCTGTATTAAAATGGATATACAAGGATTGAACAACATATATGAAACTTTCTGAATTAAAGACAGGCGAACACGGAGTCATCGTCAAGGTACTGGGACACGGAGGATTCCGTAAACGCATTGTCGAGATGGGATTTATCAAGGGGAAGACGGTAGAGGTGCTGCTCAATGCACCCCTGCAAGATCCTGTGAAATACAAGCTGATGGGCTACGAGATATCCCTGCGCCGCCACGAGGCCGAGATGATTGAGGTGGTAGCTTCCGAGAATGAAGAGTTAAATGTGAAGAGTGAGGAATTTACTGCCGCTCAGGTGGAAAACGGGAAACATGAGGCCCTGCGCCTGCGGCGCATCATCAACGTGGCACTGGTGGGCAATCCTAACTGTGGAAAGACCTCACTATTCAACTTCGCCAGCGGAGCCCACGGACACGTAGGCAACTATTCGGGCGTCACCGTCGATGCATCTGTGGCTCACGCCTCCTACTACGGCTACGAGTTTCGTCTGACCGACCTGCCAGGTACCTACTCGCTGTCATGCTACTCTCCCGAGGAGCTCTACGTCCGCAAACACCTCACCGAGCAGATGCCCGACGTGGTTATCAACGTCATCGACGCCTCAAACATCGAGCGTAACCTCTATCTTACCACACAACTCATTGACATGGACCTGCGTATAGTCTGTGCATTGAATATGTACGACGAGTTTGAACGACGGGGCGACTCCGTCGATCTCGACGTGCTCACCACGCTGTTTGCCACCCCCATGGTGCCCACATCGTTCAAGAGCGGCATGGGTGTCAAGGAACTCTTCAAGACTGTCATCCAGGTTTATGAAGGAGCCCATAAGCAGGCCCGCCACATCCACATTAACTATGGTCACGAGATTGAGCACGGCATCAAGCATATACAGCAGCATCTGCGTGAAGCCGACACGCTTGACCATGCCCTCTACTCCACCCGTTACCTGGCCATCAAGTTGCTTGAGCGCGACAACGACGTAGAGCACTTCGTGAAACTCATGCCCAATGCCGACGAGGTCATCGAGGCCCGCGACATGGCTGCCCGACGCGTACAGGAGGAGATGAAGATTGACAGCGAGACGGCCGTCATGGACACCAAGTACGGATTTGTCAGCGGTGCCCTGCGCGAGGCCCGTTTCCGTCAGGGTAACAAGAAGGACACCTATCGCACCACCCACATCATCGACGACGTGCTGTCGAACCGCTGGCTTGGCTTTCCCATCTTCTTCCTCATCCTCTTCGTCATGTTCCAGACAACGTTCTCGCTGGGACAATACCCCATGGACTGGATTGACGCCGCCGTAGGGTGGCTCGGCGAGTGGATAGGAAGTGCTTTATCCGATGGTCCCATACGCTCGATGCTCGTCGATGGCATCATCGGAGGCGTGGGAGCCGTCATCGTCTTCCTGCCCCAGATTCTCATTCTCTACTTCTTCATCTCACTCATGGAGGACTCCGGCTACATGGCACGCGCAGCCTTCATCATGGACCGTCTCATGCACAAGATGGGACTGCACGGCAAATCATTCATACCGCTCATCATGGGCTTCGGCTGCAACGTGCCGGCCATCATGGGCACCCGCACCATCGAGAGCCGCCGCTCACGACTCATCACGATGCTCATCATACCCTTCATGTCGTGTTCCGCGCGTTTACCTATATATATAATGATTGTCGGCACGTTCTTCGCCGTCGAGTACCAGTCATGGGTGATGATTTCACTCTACATCGTCGGCATCATCGTGGCAGTCATCGTCAGTAAGATTTTCTCCACCTTCGTCATCAAGGGTGAAGACACACCATTCGTCATGGAACTGCCGCCCTACCGCTGGCCAACAGCCAAGGCCATCTGGCGCCACACATGGGATAAAGGAAAGGAATATCTGAAGAAGATGGGCGGCGTCATTCTCGTGGCCAGCATCATCGTCTGGGCACTCGGCTACTTCGGACCCTCAGGCACGGCACCCACGATGGATGACTCGTTCATCGGCATTATGGGAAAGACCGTCGAACCGCTGTTCTCCCTGCAGGGCTTCAACTGGCAGCTCGACGTGAGCCTCATGGCGGGCGTGGGAGCCAAAGAAATCGTGGCATCTACCATCGGTGTGCTGGGCGGACTCGAAGAAATAACACCGCTCGCGGCCTACTGCTACCTGCTCTTCGTCCTGCTTTACTTCCCCTGCGTGGCTACTATCGCTGCCATCAAGCACGAAACAGGTTCCTGGCGCTGGGCCGCCTTCGCTGCCTGCTATACCACGTTACTGGCGTGGCTCGTTAGCGCCGTCGTCTATCAGCTTGGCAGCCTGTTGTGCAATTAGAAAAAAGTGAATCTTTTGCGGAATTATTTTGGTGGTTTGGAAAATAATGCTTACCTTTGCAGGCGAATTTCAGAAAAACGCGTTTCCGTTCGTGAAACGCATTCTTTCCAAATCACATACAAACATTGTTGAAAATAATAACCGCATACTGTGTATATTAATATGTACAAGAAGGAAGAATTAGAAGCTATGGAGATTCCCCAGCTGATGGGAATCGCTGCAGATTTGGGCATCAAGGTAAGCCCGAAAGACGAACTGCAAGACGTCATCTACGCTATTCTGGACAAAGCTGCCGAGAACAGCGCAGCAGGTATCACCGACGCTCCAAAGCGCAAGCGCACTCGCATTGCCAAGAAGGATACGGACCGAGTATATAGCGTGAAGGGCAAGGATGGTGAGAATTTCGACGTGAAGGCCGGCCGTGAGTCGGCAAAACCCGAGAAGCAGGCATCGCTGTTCAGCGACGAGCTACCTGCAGAAGAAGCCCAGCTCCCCATTGAGGAGCAGCCGACAGCACCCGCCGAAGAGCCGCAGGAGGCAGCCCCCGAGGAAGCCCCCGCAAAACCGGCTCCGAAGAAACGCGGTCGCAAGTCGAAGGCAGAGAAAGCTGCTGAGGAGGCTGCCGCACGAGCTGCCGCTGAAGCCCTCAACGAGGAGCAGTCAACATCCCCCGCCGAGGAGCCACAAGAGACGGACGCCCCTGCCGTGCCCGAAGCTGAAATGGCCAAGGAACAGGAGGAACCTGCCAACAAGGACCTGCTGGAGCAGCTGCAGGAGAAGATGACACAGCACAACCAGAGCGCACAGGCAACCCAGCCGGAAGTGCAGGAAAGCGACGTATGGCCTGGTGACCCTGGCGACGGAACAGACTTCATCACCGTGGTCGATATTCCCATTGAGGACCAGGCAGCCATTCCTACGCTCGACATTTTCGACCGTCCGATGGTACAGCAGCCGCAGCCTGGCGAACCGCAACCCGTACGCAGCTCAGCCATGACTGCCCGCTTCAACTTTGCCGACATCATCACCGGCAATGGCGTGCTTGAAGTGCTGCAGGACGGTTACGGATTCCTGCGTTCGTCGGACTACAACTACCTCTCTTCACCTGACGACATCTACGTGAGTCCGCAGCAAATCAAGAAGTATAGTCTGAAGACGGGCGACGTGGTAGATTGCACCGTGCGTCCGCCCCACGATAGCGAGAAGTATTTTGCACTGAGTAACGTGAACAGCATCAACGGCCGACAGCCCGCTGAGGTTCGCGACCGCGTGTCGTTCGAGCACCTGACGCCGCTGTTCCCCGACGAGAAGTTCACGCTCTGTGGTAACGCTGCCACGACAAACCCGTCAGTACGCATCGTCGATCTCTTCTCACCCATCGGTAAGGGTCAGCGCGCACTCATCGTGGCACAGCCCAAGACCGGTAAGACCATTCTGATGAAGGACATTGCCAACGCCATCGCCGCCAACCACCCCGAGGCATACATCATGATGCTGCTCATCGACGAGCGTCCCGAGGAGGTGACCGACATGGCTCGCACCGTCAATGCCGAGGTGATTGCCTCAACCTTCGACGAACCTGCCGATCGTCACGTGAAGATTGCCGGCATCGTGCTCGAGAAAGCCAAGCGCATGGTGGAGTGCGGACACGACGTCGTCATCTTCCTCGACTCCATCACCCGTCTGGCACGTGCCTATAACACCGTAGCACCAGCCAGCGGAAAGGTGCTCACCGGTGGTGTAGATGCCAACGCCCTGCAGAAGCCCAAGCGTTTCTTCGGTGCCGCCCGTAACATTGAGGGTGGCGGTTCGCTGACCATCATCGCAACAGCACTTGTCGATACCGGTTCCAAGATGGACGAGGTGATCTTCGAGGAGTTCAAGGGAACGGGTAACTCTGAAATCCAGCTCAGCCGTCAGCTCTCTAACAAGCGCATCTTCCCGGCTATCGACCTGGTACAGAGCTCTACGCGCCGCGACGATCTGCTACAGGACCAGACCACACTCAACCGCATGTGGATATGCCGCAAGTTCATTGCCGAAATGAATGCAATGGAGGCTATGGACACTGTTCGCGACCGTCTGGTAAGGACGCAGAACAACGAGGAGTTCCTCCTCTCAATGAACGGATAATAAAACAAAAGCCTCCCCTTGACAGGGGAAGTCTGGTAGGGATTTGGAGCATCCGCATGGGTGCTCCTTTTTTCTGGTCTTTTCTTCATAATATATAATAAGGTGTTTGATTCTCGGAAACTTTTTGTACCTTTGCAGGCATGAAGAGATGCTACGTTGTTATTACGTGCCTTTGCGCGCTGCTGCTGTGCGGCTGCGGACAGCGGTACGATGCTGTGCTCACAGACATTGACAGCCTGATTGACGTCAATGCCGACAGTGCATTGGTGCAGCTCCGTAAGATGGACTGCCCGTCGTCCAGGAGTGACCGCATGTACTACTACCTGCTGCTGGCCGATGCCAGCAACAAGTGCTACGACACGCTACCCTCCGACAGCATCATGCACCTCGTGGCCGACTTCTACGACGCCCACGGCACGGCCAACGAACAGGTACGCGCCCACTACCTCTTAGGCTGCGTCTATCGTGATATGGGTGAGGCACCCCAGGCTCTCGATTGCTACCATACAGCTGTCAGTTGTGCTGACACCACTGCCCGTGACTGCAATTATCGCCTGCTGATGAGTGTTTACGGACAAATGGCAACTTTATTTCATAGACAAAATCTTCCACAAGATGAGGTATGGGCATTAAAACAGTGTAGGTATTGCTGTTTAGAGCTAGGTGACACCATAGGTGAAATTAGAAGCCAGGAAATAATGACAAAAGCTTATTTCCTTATTGGAGATACTGATAAGGTCATTGAAACAATCCTCGAAACTCAGCGAAAATACAAAGAATCTGGTAATACTCAACTGGCCGCCAGTGCAAACGGGACACTTGCCTATATTCTTTTAAGTCGTAATCATATAGACAAAGCAAAGATATTATTGGATGAATTTGAAAAACATTCGGGTATGTTTGATAAAAGAGGCAATATAGCTAAAGGTCGAGAGGCCTATTATTATATAAAAGGTTCCTATTATATCAAGACTAATCAATTGGACTCTGCTGAGCACTATATGCGCAGGTTGCTAAATAGAGGGCACGAAACCGATGCCTACAGGGGATTGCTTGCTGTCTATCAGCAAAAGAAAAACACCGATTCCATCATCAAATACGCGCGCTTATACGAAGATGCCGTTGACACTTTGAATAACCGAAAACGCACAGAGGTTGTCGGACAGATGTCCTCCATGTATAACTATCAGCGTTTTCAGCAGATTGCCGACAAGGAAGCAAGAAATGCAGAACGAGCAAGATATAACAGCATTGTCATTCTGCTGTGTTCACTCTTCCTGATAATCACACTCTCCTATATATACATTAGGTTTAGAAAAAAGAAGAATCAAAGGATTATGCAACTCAGTCAGGACTATAGGCAGTCATTACTCGACTATAACAAGGTGTCGGCCGAACTGGAGAAAATCAAAGAGAAAGACACAACCTTGTTGAATGACAAGCAAAATGAAGTGGAGTCACTGAAAGTAAGAATTGCATCTTTCCAAAAGAGGTTGCAATCAGCCAACTCCAATCAACAACTGACAGACTTCAAAGACAGTAAAGTGGTTGCCTTATTCAAGTCAAAGTCAACAGGAAGCCTTAAGGCGACATTACCGACAGATGCCGAATGGACCCGCCTGGTAAAACAATTCTCACGTTCCATACCTTCAGTATATACAGCATTGGGCCGTGATGTTCTCCTTTCTTCAACAGAGTTGCGCCTTTGTATATTACTTTTGTTAGGATTCAAGATAGGTGATGCTGCTATTTTACTCAACACGTCTGCACAGTCCATTACCAATATCAGGTGTAAAGCCAATCAGAAACTCTTTAATGAATCCACAGCATCAACCCTTGAAAAGAACCTGACAAGCATTTTAGGAAGAGTGTAATGGTAGCGCATTTCCAAGCACAAAGCATTTAATAACAAGCATTTGCCAATTTTAGACGGTGTAAAC
>CACXJZ010000012.1 GCA_902768105.1 uncultured Prevotellaceae bacterium | reverse complement strand
CACCATGACGGACGTCACGCTGACGGATCCCACAGGAATCAGCGACCTCACCACTACTCCCTCTTCAATGGGCGATGGGAGCATCTATGACTTGAGCGGACGCCGCGTACAACAGCCTACGAAGGGCATCTACATCCAGAACGGAAAGAAGTTCTACGTGAAATAATCGAACAACAGAAAAAAGGGTGGCAAGCCTTGATGACTTGCCACTTTTTTGTTAGTATATCACTTGGTCCCTGGTCATGACGTTAGGACTGCTCATGGCGTCTTTCCACCAGTCATCACTGACCATCGTAGATGTGTTGTTGCCTGCATTGCCGTCATACCACACCATAAAGTGTCCCCACTTGGCCCCTTGGCTCCAGCAGTCGGGCATCAAGCCCTGAGGCTTACCCGTTTTGTCGCTGCCATCCCAGCCGCATTCACCAAGTACAACCATCTTATTGGGATAGGCATCCTGAATCTCAGTAAACTCCTGAAGGTTCTGAACAGCAGTATAGCCATACAGGTCACGTGCCACCATGTCGCAGTAAGATGTACCGGGATACCAGTCGCTGTCCTGGTTATAGCTGGAACTATTGCCATTGTAGTTCTGGGTGGTCCATATCCAAATCAGGTTCTTCACACCTTTCTGCTTGAAGTAGTCGAACATGGCTATCCAAAGGCTCTTGAACGTGTCTGGGCCATCAGCACCCCACCAGAACCAGGCTTTGGTCCAACTGGCCTGTTGCTTGGCTGTGGCATTACCGGCAGCCTCGTGGAACGGACGCCAGGTAGCTGCGATGCCTGCCTCCTGCAGATTCAGGACGACAGCAATCACACGGTCCATCTGCGCATAGAAATACTCATGTTCCCAAGTGCCTTCCTTCAGGGCATTCGAAGCACTAAAGGTCGTTTCGCTAGGCGAACATGTCACACCGCTTCCATCCATTCCTATGGTGGTAGTCTCGCTCTTAGGCACATTGAAGTGCCACATCAACTGAACGATACCGCCAGCATTGGCCCAGTCAGTAACGGGCTTGGTGTTCGAGTAGTCAATCCAGCCGTTGCCGTCAGGCACTTGTATATGGATGAAGTCGTAGCAGTTCATGGCAGGGTATTTGCCTGTAAGCGTATGAACCTTCTCGGCCAACGAGTAGTTCCATGCCACATCAGCCATCACACTCGATATCACCTTCTGACCGTACTGCTCACGGAAGAAACTGTAGAGTCTCACAGCAGCATCGGTAGTTGCAACGACAGGCGAAGCATCAATGACATATGCAGGCTTTGCCTTGGTGCTGAAATGAAGCGTGAATTCAGGTGCAGAGGCCGAAGCATCACCAGTTGCCACTATAGCGTTTTTGGCGACCTTCACCTCATAGCTGGTTCCTGCCTCTAACGTCAAGGGAATATCCACAGCCATTGCCGTTGTGGGATTACTCTTGGCTGTGACACTCGCCCCGTTGAGCGTGATGCCAGTGCCTGTTACCTTGACAGTGGTGTTGTAGCTCAACGTTAACACAATAGTGCTTGCGGCATCTACCTCAGCGCCCTCGCTGATGCTTTGCGAACGCAGACTGACGGTAACCGTAGGCGTATCACCGCCTCCACCGCTGCCGCCATCGTCGTCGCCACAGGCTGTCAGGCCAAGGGAGAATACTGTGAGAAGTCCCAATAAGATAGGATAAAATAACTTCTGCTTCATAAGTGTATTGATTTGCTGTTAATAGTAAAAAAAAAGACAAAGCCCCTTTATTCAAGAGGCTCTGTCTTTAGTAAAGAAACTATTTAAGAACGACTTTCTTAAGAATGAAATTGTAACCAGTGACAATCAATCCGCCATTGGCTTTCAGGTCGTCCAGTACTGTCTGTGTCAGCACTTCCGTATAGACACCAGCATCATCGGGGAAGTCGTATTGTGAGCCAACGTTTCCAGGCAGGTAGCCCCACTCGTTTCCGTGGCGTAGCGACAGACAACCCCAATTGCCGCCACCAGGAGTCTTCTTCTCATAGGTAAGGCACAATTTGGTACCAGCAGCTACGGTTGACCAGTCATATGCACCGTAAGCCATATCCTGGAAACATCCTCCCACGTTCCAGTCAATGTCCAGAGAGCCCTTCCAGATAACGTTCTCAGGGATGGACCGTGCAACCTTCTTGATAATAAAGTTGAAGCCCGTGATAATCAGACCGCCATTGGCTTTCAAGTCGTCCAGTACTGTCTGTGTCAGTACTACAGAATAGACACCACCATCATCGGGGAAGTCGTATTGTGAGCCAACGTTTCCAGGCAAGTTGCCCCACTCGTTTCCGTGGCGTAGCGACAGACATCCCCAGTTGCTGTCACCAGGATTCTTCTTCTCATAGGTGATGTACAATGTTGTTCCTGCCTCGACTGTTGACCAGTCAAAGGCACCATAAGCAAATTCCTGTAAGCATCCACCAACATTCCAGTCAATATCCATACTGCCACTCCACATGGTCTCTATAGGATCTTCGCTGTACATGGAAATCTTGTCAGTCTCCGTGCTGTAGTTCTCGTGCTGTATGAGCGTTACCTTACCGTCGCCCATACCCTCAGGCACAACGAACGTAATCTGCGTAGCGCTCTGAGTGAAGTCACCCGGAACCAGTACCTCGTCAATACCCGGCAACAGCAGCTCAACCACGCGATCCAGGTGGGTACCCTTGATGGTGATGGTCTGGCCGACCTTCACGTCCTTAGTGGGACTGGTGCTGGTAACAGTTGCCAAAGGCAATGCAACGGTAACAGACGTGGTCAGACCAGAAGCGGCAGTCATCACGATGTCACCTGAAACAGTGTTAGCAGGAACAGCCACCTTGATGGACTTACCGTCCTCAGCAACCTGGAAGTCAACACCGCTCACTGCGGGGAAGTCAACTGTGGTCACGAGGTCGAGGTTCTCACCGTAGATGGTGAGGATTTCGCCAAACTCAGGTGTGGGGTTCGATACGCGGACAGCCTTGGGTGCGTCAACCTCGAGATTACCGATGACGACGTTTTCACCGCTGTCAGAGCCATCGTTCCAAGCAAGCTCACCGGAAATTGCCTCAACAGGCACGATGACCTTCACCTCATTACGAGTACTTACAACGAACTCCTCTGCATCGACGGCCACATGGTCGAAGAATATGACCTGACCGATGTTCCACACGAACTCACCCTTGATGGTCAGTATGTCGCCCGGATGGACAGACTTCGGGCTGAAAGAAGTAACCTTGACCTCCTCAGCGAAGGAAATGTTAGTCCTTGAAACAATGGTGTCGCCATTGCCAGTTACCAGGCGAAGCTTGCCAGGAACGCAGAGGTCAGGAATAGTGACAACCATCTCCTCGGAATTCACAACATTGAACTCAGCCTTCGCATAAGAGGTGGAAGGAGTGATTCTCTGGTTGCCCTCGGGGAAGAGCACTTCCCTTACATTATTGAGCTGTGTACCTGTCAGACGCATGGTTTCGCCACGTGTAACAGGCATGGGGCCAAAGGCAAGAATGTTCACGCCACTCTTGTTGTACTGGTTGGTATCGAGGTCATCCGAGCTACAGCCGGTAAACCCAGCGGCAGCAACCAGTGCAGCAATGGCCATTACTGATATTTTACGAAATATTTTCATAATCTTCATTGTTTTAAAGGTTTAGTACGCTACCGCACGGACGTTATCGATACGGATAATGGGATGACAGGTAGTTCCGCTGGTCACACCGCTCCAGATGAAGAGCGTCAGACCTGTGAAGTTCTTAGCCGTAAGAGGCGTGCCGGCAGGAGTACCGTCATTCTTATACTTAAAGGTTGTAATAGGCAGAGTAACGGTCACCCATTCGTCATTGGTGTCGTAAGAACCAGTAGCTCTCCAAGGTGTCCAGAGGGCACGCGGATAGTCAGTCCCGTTGAAGAACTTATTGTTGGCGGTGGGCAGTGTTACCTGTTCGTCACCAGAGAAGATGACCTGCATAGAGAGGTTGGTCCAGGGGTTGCTCGAAGGAATGCTCACCTCGAACTTCAGGGCCATGTTCTCGAAATCGGCAAAGCTGACAAGGTCAGAGAGGCGTGAGTTAACACCTACGAAGGTGCCGTCCCAGTCACCGGGCCAGTATTCGAACGATGCTTTAGCGTCCGCCCAAGTGCCGTCCTCCAGGTCGCAGTCACCCAGCATCAGATAGCTACCGTCGAGTGAGTGCTCGTCGCTCAAGATCTGCTGGGCATGCCAGCCGTGGTTGGTCAGACCTGTTGACTTCTCACCAGCATCGTAGTTTCCCCAGTCGTTGAACAATATGCCACGTGTGTCGTGGTAGTTGAACTTAGCCTTTACCTTACCATAGACGGTAGAAATCTCTATCGGTCCTTCAGTCAGTCCGCCAGGAACTGTGAAGCTGATTTGGCTGATGCTGAAGTCGTCAATGGGAATATTCGTACCATTAATCGTCAGGGTAAGCGGAATGTTGGGGTCATTCACGAAGTAGTTACCATAGATGATAGCCTTTTCGCCGGGCTTTGCCCACTCGTTGTTCATGTTGTTGATAGTCGGACCAGGCACGAGCACCTTGAAGTCGTAGGTAGTGGTGTCGTTGGAGTTGTTGATCATGAAGATCTTGTTGAACACCTCACCAGGAATCTGACCAGGAACGGTAACAATCATCGTGTTGTCCGTAATGAGACTGGGAACCAGCTTGGCTTCCTGGTCGTTGAAAAGCATCTTGACAATACTGCGGAGGTTTTCACCCACGATGCAGATATTATTGTCCATGTAAGCGCCAACCAGCAGGGAGTCTGCGCCGTCAATACCCACAGGGCGTATATAGCGGATGGTCGGTGTGCCACCGCTGACCTCATACTTGTCGGGCTCGTCCTTACAACCTGTAAACACAACAGTGGTAAGTGCCAGAGCACTCAGCAAGAAGAGACTGTTGAATAATCTTTTCATGATGATAATATCTTTTAAATATTAATAATGGTATTTTTCACGTACATCCACATGGATAGCGTCTTCCTTCAGATGCGGGTTGAAGGTCAGGTCCTCCATTGGGAACGGAACAGTGAAACTATTGACAGTCACGTTGGGAGCAGGAGTCTGATCGTCATAGGTGGTGTACTGGTCTTTACCGTCATCATCCTTGTTGACAACCTGCCACTGACCAGTCTTATAGTACTCCTTGAACATCAGGTCCAAGTTCCAATACTGGTTACGGCGCTGTGACTTCAACTCGCTGATAGCACGATCGGCGTTGTAGTAAGCCAGACGGACGAAGTCGTACCAACGGTCACCCTCGCAAGCCAGCTCCAAACGGCGCTCCTTCCAGACATCGTCGAACGTCAGGGAAGTAACAGCGATTGCATTGGGGATAGCACGCTGACGTACGGCATTGAATGCCTTGAGAGCATCAGCATCCTTGCCCTGTCCGAGCAGAACCTTAGCCTCTACAAATATGAGATAGACGTCAGCCAGACGGAGAATCGGCGTGCAGAGTGAGCTGGCCATACGTGCAGCAGACGTTCCGAGAACCGTGACGTGGTCGTTATTATTGCCATACATCCATTTCACCATGTTGCAACCTGTAGGTGAACGGTGCTGACCCCATGCAGCAGGATTGTAGTCCTTATCATATTCGAAACGCATGTAATCGAAACCACCATGGTCGCGCCAGAGGTAAGGAACAATATCACCTACAGTCATCATGGTAGCCTTACGACGGGTGTCAGTATCAGGACGGGTTGAGGGCTCGTCGAGGATATTGAAACCGAAAGCATCCTGCAAATCGACAGACGGACCGCTCCATTCACCCCAGCAGTCACCATACTCATCCATTCCGGTCATACCGAGGTCTGACTGGAAAGAGTTCTGAGATGTCCACTGTGAGCTAACCACCCAGCGCCATGCAATCATGTTCTCAGGCGACTTGTTGCCTTCGAGCTTGAAGATGTCGGCATAGTTCTTCTCCAGTTGACGACCACTATTATCAATGACGTCCTTAGCCAGCTGTGCAGCCATCTGCAGGTCAGACTGGTTCAGCGTTCCGCTGACACCTGCCTTGGTCAGATAAACCTTAGCCAGCAGGCCCTTGGCACAATACTTGTCGAGACGACCTTCTGCACATACTTCGGGAAGCAGCTCAATAGCTTTCTCCAGCGTCATGACGATATATTCATAGACGTCGGCCTTGAGCACTTTCGGCTGCTCATTGTAGTCACCAGCTGCAATCATAGCTGAGTTGTCGTGCACGATGGGCACATCGCCGAAGGTACGTACCAGATAGAAGTAAGCCATAGCCTTCCAAAGGAGACACTCACCCATCGTCTGGTTCTTCACGGCCTCCGATGCGCTGCCACCCTCGATGTAGTGACGAACGATGTTAGAGTGTCCGTTGACAGCCCACAGCGAATAGGACATGTTGCGCAAATGCTGATTATTCGAAGTGAGTGAGAAGTTCAAGAAGGCACTATAATCACCACCATCAGACATGTAGAGGTTTCCTGCCATCACATCAAAACTGAAGAATCCGCGCTGGAAGTCATACCAGGGAGAGTTGTACAGGTAATCGACGCCAGCAATACACTCAGCATCGGTCTTATAATAGCCGTCAGCCACATAGTTGTCTTCTGTCGGACGGTCGAGGAAGTCTTCGCAGGAAGTCATTCCCAAGCCAATAACAGAGGCTACCAGAAAAACTTTAATCTTATTTATTTTCATAATAATTGTCCTCCTATAATTTAGAATGAAATGTTCACACCGAAGGTGCAAGTGAATGGCGAGGGATAACGTCCGTTATCGAGACCGAACACATAACCGTTGGCATCAGTAGTAGAGGCACCGATTTCAGGATCGTAGCCGTCATATTTTGTCAGTGTCAGCACATTCTGCAGGTTGCAATAAACGCGCAGATTGTCCAGATAAAGTTTGTTGACAATCTTCTTCGGGAAGGTATAGCCGAATGAGATGTTCTTCAGACGGACATATGAACCATCCTCGATATAGCGAGAAGAAATATTCTGGTTATAGGCATTGCCTAAAGCCACACGCGGAGTCATCGTACCAGGATTGGTTACATAGACGTTCGTGATATCATTGTACCACATACCGCCGTCAGCATAAACCTTGTTGGGGTCGATGGCTGCCAACTGGGCACGATCAGCAATCTTCTCCTGAATCTGGTTGTTCCAGGTACTGGTCATAGAAGTCAGGGGGATTGAAGTGTAGTTCATCACCTTGTTGCCTACAGAACCGTTGATGAAGATACTGAGGTCGAAGTTCTTGTAGTTGAAGGTATTGGTGAAACCGAAGGTGAAGTCGGGCAGCGGCGAGCCAATGACAGTCTTATCGTTCTCGTCGATGATGCCGTCACCATTGACATCCCTGAACTTCAGGTCACCAGGCCATACGGTATTGTTCTTGCTATACTTCGTGGGGTCAGTCACGTGGCTCCATGTGCCGTCTTCGTTTTGAATGCAAGACTGAGAATAAAGCGTGTTGACGGGCGATGCCAGAATGTCATCAAAGTCCTTATACACACCAATCACATCATATCCGTAGAAGTCGTACATAGGACGGCCTACAGAAGACACGGCCACAACGTCGCTCCACTGGCCGTAGCCGATGATAGCGGCAGAAGTCGTACCCTGAAGAGCTACCAATTCGTTCTTGTTGAACGAGAACTGCAGGTCGGTATCCCAATTGAACTCGCTGGTTCTGATAGGAGTAGCCTTCAGTTCAAGCTCAAGACCCGTGTTACGCATCGTACCATAGTTACCATAAGGAGCTGAGAGGGCCGATGAACCGTTACCCTGAGTACCCAAGTAAGAAGGCAACTGCATCTTCATAAGCATGTCCTTAGACTCCTTGCGGTACCAGTCGATAACCAGGTTCAAGCGGTTGTTGAAGAAACCGAGGTCAAGACCCAGGTCAATCTGCTCCTGTGTCTCCCACTGGATAGACTCGTTGGGCAGACCTGTCGGACGGTAAGACTGTCCCAGTGCAGAAGGCATCACGCCGAGGGCGACACCCCACTTGTAACCACCAATGTTGGCGTTACCGGTCTGACCCCAACCTACACGGAGTTTACCATTTGACAACCAAGTCAGGCTCTTCATGAACTCCTCGTTCGTGAAACGCCAGCTGGCAGCGAAAGAGTGGAATCCAGCCCAGCGGTTATTGGGGCCGAAGTTTGACGAACCGTCATAACGGAAAGTATAGGTTGCATAGTAACGGTCATCATAATTATAGGTTTCGCGCGTGAAGAACGAAGCCATCGAAGCGCTACCGAAGCCAGAAGTGAAATCGCGGTCGGTCTTCTCAGCCAGAGAGGGATTACGCACGTCGTTACGAGGCAGGTTCTGACCCGTGATACCCTGATACTTCCAAGTTGACTCCCAGCTTTCCTGACCAAGCATAGCGGTGAAGCTGTGCTTGCCAATCTGTCCTGTATAGGTCAGGTAGTTCTTCAGCTGCCAGAACTTGTTGTTGTTGCTCTGCCAGTGGTCCTGGTTAGCAGGCTTCTGCCAGCCACCCAAGTCAACAGAGGGCTCCCAAGTCTCAGCGTTCGAGCCGGAGATGTCGTAACCCAGTTCAGTGTGCAACACCAGATTCTGCAGGAAATTGATCTCAACAAAGATGTTACCCGTCAGTTTGCGGCGCTCCAGCGTGTACTGGTTCATGTTAGCCAATGCTACAGGGTTGGGGTTCGTATAACCCTCGCGTACCTCAGCATAGTAGTTGCCATAGACATCATAGATGGGGATGTCAGGCAGTGTGGTCAGCGAGTAGGTAATGATACCCTCAGTACCGTCGGCCTTCTTTAGGTCATCCTTTGTATCAGAATAGGTGGTTGACATACCCAGTTTCAACCAGGGCTTCAGTTGAGCGTCCAAGTTGGCGCGGACAGAGTAGCGTCTGAAGTTAGAACCGATAATCGTACCTTCCTGATTCATGAAGTTACCTGATACATAATATTTAATGACATCAGAACCGCCCTGGGCTGAGAGCTGGTGCTGGTGCTGGAGAGCGGTCTGGAAGACAGCATCCTGCCAGTTTGTACCAACGCCCAGAATAGAGGGATCAGAATAGTTCTGGTTAGCCTGACTCTCGACAATCCAACCCTCGTTAACGAAGCTCTGATAATACTCTGCATACTCACGCAGATTCATCATGTCAAGACGCTTTACCTGACGGCTGACAGCAAGCATACCGTCATAATTGAACTTGGCTTCGCCAGCCTTACCACGCTTGGTTGTGATGAGCACAACACCATTGGCACCCTGGGCACCGTAAATAGCTGTGGCGGAGGCATCCTTCAGAATCTCCATCGACACGATATCAGAGGGGTTCAGCGTAGATAACGGAGAAATGGTAGAAACCTTACCGTTACCCAGACGGTCAGCAAGACCGTAGTCAGCACCTGACTGGCCACCAGACTGAACAATCACACCATCAATGACATACAGGGGTTCCTGATTGGCATTGATAGAGCCGATACCACGTACGCGGATTGAAGAAGAAGAACCAGGAGCACCAGAGGTTGTGACAGCCGTCACACCAGTGGCGTGCCCTTGCAGCGACTGGTCAAGTGAAGTGATGACCGTTCCCTTCAGGGCCTGCTCGTTAATAGAGGAAGAAGAACCTGACAGGTCACTTTTCTTCATCGTACCATAACCGACTACAACCACCTCTTCCAGAGACTCGCTGTCTTCCTTCAGAGCGACGTTGTAAGTCGTCTGACCAGCAACAATCTTTACTGCCGCTGTGGTGTAGCCGATGTAGGAAATCTCCAACGTCTGCCCCACACTTGCAGAAATCTTGTATTCACCCATGGCATCAGTGATGGTACCGCCAGCGACACCTCTCACCTTTACCGTTGCACCGATAACCTCTTCGCCAGTAGCAGCGTCAGTTACCGTACCGTGAATGTTCACACTCTGTGCCAGAGCAAGGAGCGGAAACATCACAGCCAAGAGAGCGATGTACCTACATTTCGCAGACACAAAGCCCAGATTTGAGCACGTTTCTTTCATAAATTAGCAATTTGTTTAATATTTATAATTAGATAAGAATCCTGGTAAGCGTCGCAAAGGTAAACAACATTTAGGTAAAAATGAAATAAATTTTTAATTATTTTATTAAAATGTCAAGATAATATCAGTTTTGGTCAAAAAAATACATCTTCAACCTTTCGCCTTCTTCGCAGAAGTCTCACGGATGACCAGCTGCTGCGGAACAATCTCGTGATAGATGGTCTGGTCGCCAGCAATGTTCTTCATCAGCATCTTGCAGGCACGTTCACCCATCAGATGACTCTGGTCAACAATAGCAGACAGCTGGGGCGTGACGTATGCGGCATGCACGTCGTCCGTGAATCCGATAAGTGCCACATCCTCTGGAATGCGCAGATGCTGCTGCTTGATGGCCGTGAAAGCAGCAAATGTCATGATATCATTGAAAGCCAGTATGGCATCAGGGCGGTCTTCACGCTTCAGGAGTTCCGTTGTGGCATCGAGCGCCCACTGATAGTCAATCTTTCCACACGCCACCATTTCACGGAGAATAGGCATGCGATTCTCGCGAAGGGCCTCCAGATAGCCGTGTTTGCGACGACGCACCATATCCAGATGGTTAGGACCTCCGACAAAGGCGATACGCTTGCTGCCAGTATCAATGAGGTGCTGCGTGGCCTGCTGTGCAGCCTCATCGCCATTGGCCTTCACTGACGAGAAGCGTTCAGGCAAACAGGTACGTCCGAAGAACACCAGGGGGATGCCCATATCGGCCACCTCCTCGAAATGGTGATATTCGGTGGTGGTCTGTGACAGGCAGGCAATGACGCCCTCCACATGCATGCTCACAAACGTATCCAGCGCACGCGCTTCCGTTTCAAAGTCCTCGTGGCTGTTGGCACTGAACACGCTGTAGCCCGACTTGGCTGCCTCAGCCTCAATGCCTGACAATATGGATGCATAGTAATGCGTCTCCAGATGGGGCACCACCACACCAATGATTTTCGGTGCCTCCTTACGTAAACTTTGCGCAAAGGGGTTCGGACGATAGTTCTTGAGCTTGGCAAGAGCCTTCACGCGCTCCTGCATTTCCTTGCCTATTTCAGGCGAGGAGCGTAAAGCACGACTGACAGTTGCGATGCTGACACCCAGCTCTCGAGCCAGATCCTTCAGTGACGTACGCCGTTTGGCGCCTTGGTTTTTGTTGTTGTTAGCAGCCATATTTGATAGTTTGGATGCAAAATTAAATAAAAAAAGCAAAATTGCAAACGTTTACGTCGCTTTTTTCCGAAAAAAACGCACAACTTACCATTTTTCGCCTTATCTTTGCACCAGAATTTAGAACGAGTAATGAATAGTTGATAATAAGTTAGTTAGTAAAAAGAGCAAGCCTGTCGCGATGACAGGCTTACTTTTTCTGCTACACATTATTATATATATAATATGAGAAAGACAGCATGCTTATTAACCTTCCTGCTTACCTTCCTAACACTAAGTGCACAGCAGGTAAAACTACAAGTAGAAGGCTCTGCACCCGCAGCGATGCAGACCATTTACCTCGTTGACGTTGCCCGTCAGTTACCCATCGACAGCGTGATTCCCGTTCAGGGGAAGTTCAAGTTCACACGCATGGTAGAGCCCAACCAGTTCTTCAAGGTGGGTTCACGCCAGCTGATGTTCGTGTTGGTCAGCGACGGCATACCTGTCAGCATCAACTTCGACAAGGGGGCACTCAGCGGCTCGCCTGTCAACGAGAAGCTACACCGCTGTGACCTGCAGGCAGGAGCGTTGGAGATGACCATGCAGTATGCCTACATGGCACAGAACAAGCAACGGCTCGACTCCCTGCGCAATGTGTGGCACGACATCCTCTACGATGCCGTCAGCAGCAACACTACCAACATCATCCCTGCCTATTACATCAACGAGGTGGCATTCTTCACTCCTTACGATGAGATGAAGAAGCTGCTCTCGCCTGACAAGCCCTACTACAATCACGTGCTGGCCAAGCAAGCACGCATGATGCTCAGCGACTACGAGCTCAAGCTGCCCGGCAAGCCCTTCATCGACATGGACCTGCCTGACAGCTTCGGACGTCAGCGCAAGCTCAGCGAGTGGTGCGGAAAGGGTAAATACGTGCTGCTGCACTTCTGGGACTCCAACTTCGAGCCTTGCAGAATCGACTTGTCGCGCATCTGGTACTGCTTCGACGAGTTCCACGCAAAGGGTCTTGAGATGGTCGGCATCTCGCTCGACACCCAAAAACAGGACTGGCTGCGCACCATCAATGAGTTCCGCATGGCGTGGCCACAGCTCAGCGACCTGAAGGGCCAGGAGAGCACGGTTATCGAGACATGGGGCATCCACACGCTCCCCGTCAACGTGCTGATTGCACCTGACGGCACCATCGTCGCAGCCAATCTCTTCAACGGCGCCCTCGAGGACAAACTGGAAGAGATCTTCGATGGTGAGCAGTAAAAAACCTTAGTTTACAGGGAGTTTCATAATAAACCGGCAGCCATCGTGGTAGTCGGTATCCAGTTCAAGGTCGCCACCCAGGGTGACGAGGTGACGCTTTGTCAAGGGCAGTCCAAGCCCAAGGCCCTCTGAGAAATCGCTTACCTTCGTGAACATGTCAAACATCTTGCCCATCTCTTCCTGACTGATGCCAGGTCCCTTATCCTCAAAGATATAGTAAACCATTGAGTCTCTTTCCGTCACGTGCAGCGAAATGTGCTGACCGTCGGAATACTTGCTAGAGTTGTACAGTATCTCCCGGATGCTGCGCATTAGATAGACATAACTGGTGTAGATACAGAATTCGTCAGACAAGTCGGTATCGAACTTGATAGCAGGCAGACCATGATTTATAACCGTTTTAAGGATGGCATCGCGTGCTATCTGGTTACATGCCACCAAGTCATTCTTCTTCGCATAACGCTCTTCCGTAGTACCGCGTGCCGAACTGTCGAACAGCATCAGCGACATACGGTCCAGCAGCCTGACGTTATGATTCATTGTATCAGTGATTTTCCGAATCTCTTCTTTCGGCAGCAAGCCCCTGCTCCTTCGCAGTACCTGCGAGAAACCCATAATGATATTCAGCGGCGTGCGCACCTGGTGCGACACGTTCTGGATAAACAAGGTCTTCTGTCTGTCGGCCTCCTTCGCCAGCTCACTGGTACGTGCCAGCTCCTCATTACGGTGTGCCGTCTCCTCGTTCATCTGCTGGATGTCGTTCATATAGCGGCTTAACGACTCCTGCATGCTGGCAAAATTGTTTTGCAGGCGGCCCACCACATCGTAGTAATTCGTCCTGCTAATATGCTCATCATAGTGACCTGCAGAAATCAGCTGTAGCTTCTTGGCCAGCTTGTCAAGCGGACGTATGGCACGGGTGACGGTAACACTGCAGAACAGCAGAATCAGCACCAGTCCAATGATAATCAGCGGAGTAAGGATATAATTCAGCCGGTTGTAGGTCCTCAGGACGCTGCGCTCGGGACAGACAAGTGCAAGGCTCCATTTCGTGTTTGGCACTGGCTGGTAAGTGACCAGGCAGGGCTTGCCATTAATCACCACATGCATGTTACCTACTTTGCCTGTCGTCATCTCATGGCCCAAGGCTATCATGTCCGGCTGCGTCTTCGGGTCGGCATCGCTGAACACCGAGTGGGTGAAAAGCATCGCCGTGTCAGGGTGTATGATGTAGTGTCCTGCCTCGTCAATCATCATGAAGTAGGCGTCATCATAGGGCTTCTCCTGCGTAATGATGCTGGAAAGATGATACAATGCGATATCAGTGGATATAACGCCCACAAAACGCTTGTCTTCGCCATATATCGGCTTGCTGTACGAGGCAATCATGCCGTCCAGCGTCAATGCCAGCGAGTCGCTCTCATCGTAATAGAGCACCCAGCAGGGCTCTTTCCGTACACGCGGTTCCTTGTACCACACCTTCTCGAAATACTCGTACTGCTCCTCAACCACTGTAGTGACTGAGTCGCCCTCCCTGACCGTGTAAGCCGAGAAATAGCGGCCGTACTTCGGGAAGACGTTCGGCTCCATACTGATGGAGCAGCCATCAATGTTGCCGTTAAGCATAACGACAAAGCGCGAACAGGCCAGCATGGAGTCAGGGTCCAGATGTTCTATAATCTCCCAGCTATTGATATCGGTGGCCGTCTTCACAGTATTCATGTGCCGCACAATACGCAGCAGGGTATTGTTGAGCACACTATTGGCATGCTCCGTAGCCTCCTTTCTGATGTTTTCCCTCGACTGTACGAACAAGATGCCCATCGACAGCACAAAGATAGGCACGGCCATCAGCAGGATGCCGAGGCTGAGCTTCCATGAAAGCGACTGGCGGATATGTCGTACAATATTGCGCATCTACTGTTCTATTGCTTTATCGATTTGCGAATCGACGATGAGCTGGTTAAGCATCGCCGTAATCCTGTTACCATTCAGTTCCACCTCGTCAGTCAGCTGCGTGGCCTCCTCGTCGGTCATCACGTCGTAGTTGCTACTGAGCATCATCACGTCATCAAAGATGGTCTTGACAGGCGACACCATCTGGTTCGACATGTTATACAGGAAGTTGGTCTTCATGTTCGAAGCTGCCTGGGCCTGCTTGTAGGTAGCCTGTAGCACCTCGCCACGCTCCTGCAGCGTTTCCGACAGGTGGTTCATCTCTTCCATGCGGATGGCCAACGACTGCTGCATCTGCTTAAAATGGTTCTGCAGACGGCCCACCTCGTCCTGATGGGGGCTGATGGGAATTGACTCGTCATAATGTCCCTCGGCAATGCGTTGTGCCGACCTCGACAACATGCGCAGCGGCAGCAACTGATGATGTATGAACCAACGGCAGAGCAACAGCATCAGTAGCAACCCGATGACAGCTATCAGCAGCACCGTGTAGTTCAGCTGTCTGTCGCTGCTCAGAATATCGTCCTCAGGAAGCGCGACACACACACTCCAGCCGAGGTCCATCGGCGAACGTCCAAGAACAGGCGCGCACACAAAAGGCTTGTAGAACGCGTAATAATCCACGCCTTCCAAGCTCACCTGCTTATGACCAGTCTCGCCAGCCACCATAGCCTGCACCGTCTCCTCCAACAGCACGTTGTGCTCTTCTTTTGCCAGCGGAATAGCGTCCATGCTCAGGACGGTGCTGTCCGGAAAGACGATGACTGAGCCGTCCTTGCCCAGCAACGTGCTGAACGAGTTAGGCGTTGCCTTGACTTCCTGCACAATCTTCGACAACAGCGACAAGGCGACGTCTGTAGCCAACACACCCACCTTCCGCTCGCCCTGGTATAGGGGCAGACAGAACGAGATGATCGGCTCAAATCCTGGCGTTGACACCGTCAGCGCATCAGTCCAGCTGGGCAGACCTGTTTCCATTGCGTGTACATACCACGACTGCTTATGGTAAGGCTTCTTGCTTGGCAGTTTCCTGGCCACCACATGGGTGCTGTCCTTGCGCACGTAGAAAGCATAGAAATCCTGCTTGGCACCGTCGTAGAAGCCTGGCTCCAAAGCAACGGTACAGGCTGTGATGTGCTCGTTTTCTTCTACCAGCATCCGGGCGTACTTGCGTAACATGTCCGGCTCGTTGATATGAGCCGTCACTTTCCAATACACGTTACCTGTCGCCTGCTCTATATCGAGCAAGATGTTATCAATGCGCTGGACAGTCATCTCAAGCGTCTGCTCGGCCTTCTGACGTGCCTCTTCCCTCACGGCCTTACGCGAATAGTAGAACATAATGAGCAAGGCCACCATCAGCAATACTGCTAAGGCGGCAATTACCCTAAGACTCAGTCGGAAGGATAAGGTGCTGGCGATTATTTTTGTTTTAGGTAACATCTTGGGTACAAAGATAGTAAAAAAAAGTCTTATTTACAAGATTTTTCCCAAAAATTATCGTTAAAGGACATAAAAGAGGCTGGAAGAAAACTTCCAGCCTCTTAATTTTCAGCAATTTGCGAAATTATTTCAGCTCTGCGAGGTACTTAATGGTGCGAACCATCTGAGAAGTGTAAGAGTTCTCATTGTCGTACCAAGCAACTACCTGTACGAGAGAGTTGCCGTCACCAATCGAACTTCATACCGATGATGTCGCTAGAAACCAGCTTCTCCTCAGTGTAACCGAAGCTCTCGTTGGTAGCAGCCTTCATGGCAGCGTTGATACCCTCAACGGTAACCTCACCCTTAACAACAGCGTGCAGGATGGTGGTAGAACCTGTGGGAGTCGGAACGCGCTGTGCAGCACCGATTAGCTTGCCGTTCAGCTCGGGGATAACGAGACCGATAGCCTTAGCAGCACCAGTTGAGTTGGGAACGATGTTCTGGGCACCGGCACGGGCACGCTGTACATCACCCTTGCGCTGAGGACCGTCCAGAATCATCTGGTCGCCAGTGTAAGCGTGAACAGTGGTCATGATACCGCTCTGGATGGGAGCGAAGTCGTTCAGAGCCTTCGTCATGGGAGCCAGGCAGTTGGTAGTGCAAGAAGCAGCTGAGATAACGGTGTCAGCAGGAGTCAGAGTCTTGTGGTTTACATTGTAAACGATGGTGGGCAGGTCGTTGCCAGCAGGAGCAGAGATAACAACCTTCTTAGCACCAGCAGTCAGGTGAGCAGAAGCCTTCTCCTTAGAGGTGTAGAAACCTGTGCACTCCAGCACAACGTCAACGTCGAGCTTGCCCCAAGGCAGCTCAGCAGCGTTAGGAATAGCGTAGATGGTGATCTTCTTGCCATCGACTACGATGAAATCCTCACCAGCCTCAACAGTGTGCTTGTTCTCACCGAACTTGCCACAGAAACCACCCTGAGCAATTGCTACTACTTCATAACCTTCAGCCTCGAACATCTGACGGAAAGCGAGGCGACCGATACGGCCAAAACCGTTAATTGCAACTTTTGTCATTTTACTTTAAAATTTAATTATAAAGAGATTAATAAATATTCGTTCTGTCAATTTTTTTATGCACAAAATGCATTTTTTTCTTTTTTCGGGCACAAAGTTACGAAATTTTTTCTATATTTGCATCAAATTTCTGTCTTAATTAAAGTGAAAAGTGACAGATGAGAGGCGAAAAGTGAGTTAAGTCAAGGCTGAAAGTCCAAGATTGTAAAACGTACATTGCAATTTTAACATTAAAACATTATACATTAAACATTAAAAATTAAAGTTATGGGATTTATTAAAGAATTCAAGGAGTTTGCCATGAAGGGCAACGTAATGGACATGGCAGTCGGTGTTATCATCGGCGGTGCCTTTGGTAAAATCGTATCAAGTCTCGTTGACCATGTGATTATGCCGCTCGTCGGTCTTGCTACTGGCGGCATCAACTTCAACGACATGTTCATCAACCTCAGCGACACGCCCGTCGCATCGTTGGCAGAAGCCGCTGAGAAGGGTGTTGCCGTATTCGCGTATGGTGCTTTCATCCAGAGCATTATCGACTTCCTTATCATCGCCATCTGTATCTTCATCATAATCAAGGCCATGAACAAGCTCAGCAAGAAGAAGGAAGAGGCTCCCGCACCCGCTCCCGAGCCCAGCAACGAAGAGAAACTCCTCACTGAGATTCGCGACCTGCTGAAGAACAAGTAATCCTTCAGCACTTCAAACTACAAAGCCAAGCCGCTACCCCACTCCAAGGGTAGCGGCTTTTTCCTAAGTATTTCTAGGATTTCCTAGAAAGGCCTAGGCTTTCCTAGGCAAACAGACTACTCCTCCTTCTCCTGACGGTCGTCGATGTTGTCACCCTCAGTGGGTTTCAGCTGGTCGAAGTCGTCAACGCCAGCCTGGATGAGGAGGTTGTACCACTGGAGAAGCTTCTTGATGTCGCTGTTGTGTACACGGTCACGGTCCCACTCGGGCAGCACCTTCGTGAAGTAGTCCTGCAGCTCCTTGCCGCTGGCTTTCCTGTAGTCGAGGCTGGTAGCACGTCCCTGCTCGAGTTCCTTGATGGCGTTGAAGACCTTGTAGAGCGCGATGTCCTCGGTCTCAGTAAACATGGCGATGTCGCCGAGTGAGGTGATGCGGTCGGTAGCGAAGGCCGGCATGCGCTTGTGGGTTTCGTCGAGTGCCTCGACAATGAGGCTGTTCTTGGCTCGTGATACGAGTTTGTAAAGTCCCGGTTTGCCCGAGATTGCTAAAATTGTCAGTTGCATTTTTAAATTTTTTCGTTATTTCGTTATTACGTTATTACGTTATTTCGACATGATGGTTTTCAACAGACGGTCAATCTGCTCATCGACATCGGTAATGCCGTCGTTGACGATTTCGAAGTCGGCACGCTGGCGGAGTGCTTCCTGAGGCCACTGGCGCTCCATCCACTCAAGCACCTTCTCGCGTGAGATGCCGTCGCGCTGCATGACACGCTGGATGCGCACCTCGAGAGGAGCGGTGACCACGACGACACTATCGACCAGCCGGCTGATGCCAGACTCATAGAGGATGGCACTCTCCATCCAATCGATGCCGCTCTGCTGGAAGTCCTGGAACACGGCCGGATGCACGATGGCGTTCATGGCCTGCTGATTGGCCTCGCTGGCCAACAGGAAACGGCTCATGGCCGCCTTGTCGAGTGAGCCGACGAGCGCGATAATCTGCTTTTGCAGACGAGGCGACGTGCGAATGAGGCGCTTGGCTGCCGAGTCGCAGTCATAGACCGTGATACCTCGGGCCTCGAGTCGCCTGCAGATGTAGCTCTTGCCGCTGCCTATGCCTCCCGTGATGCCTGTCTTCATTGGTCGTCTTCAATGAGGTAATCCACCTGCTTGACGCCGAGCGTGGCCCTGCTGATGCCGTGAGGCACCTGCTTCAGGTAGATGTTACACTTTTCTGACGGGTGCGCTTTGAACTCGTTGTAGTCGGCAATGACGACAAACTGCTCTGGGCGCAGGCTGCGGAACTGGCTGACACCCGTGACAAAGCTGACCTTGACCTTCGTGGGGAAGGTGCGCAGTATCTTGCCTTCGGGCATGTTGACAGCCACGACGGGCACGTCGTCAATGCTCTCCTCCGTCAGCACATCCGTATAGAAGGCTACCTTCACACGCTCAGGCAAGCATTTTATGCCCTTATGCTTGGCCAGCTGACAGTCGATGATGAGCGTATCGCGGAAGTTGACGTAGTTGAGCTTCTCGGTATAGACAACCTTGATGCTGTCGAGCTTCTCGGCAGAGGCATAGACATCAACGCTGTCAGGCCAGTATTGCGTCTGCGAGATGAAGTACATGTGTTCAGGCATGACACGTCCGCTCCAGCAGACAGGCACACGCTTATGGGCGCCGTCGTTGTAGAAGAGCTCGAGCTTGTCGGGCTTGATGGAGAGGATCTTCGATGTCATGTTGGGGTCCTGCGCGTGGATGAGCTTCTGCAGCTCAGCAGCAGTGATGACGCCATAGCCGTTGCCACGATTGTAGTTTCTGAAGACAGCATTGAGCGTATGGGACCTGTTGCCGTAGAGATGTGAGAAAATCACCCAGCCACGGTCGCGTACGGTTACGCGGATGGTATCCACCTCGTCTGAGGTCAGCACGACGTTGTTGGGCACGCGGACAATGCGTACAGGTATCTTCAACTCCTTCTCGTAGGTCTCGTTGAGGGTCATCATCACCCAGAAGATGCCCGAGAGAGCCAGAAAGAACAAGAATATCAGGAACTGCTTGTTGATGTTGCTGAACAAGAAGTCCCTGACAAGTCGGAAGATACTGACGTCACCCACGGCTACAGCTTATTTCTGAGGGGTGCTGGCATCATCCTTGAACACGTAGTTCTTGTTGATGCGGATGATTGTACCCTTTGCGATTTCGACTTCGACGATGTTGTTGGCAAGGTCAATCTTCTTGACGGTACCATAGATTCCTCCGCTGGTGAAGACGTTGGTGCCTTCTGTCAGCGAGTTCTGGAACTCCCTGATTTTCTTCTGCTTTTGTTGTTGCGGACGAATCATAAAGAAATAGAAGATGGCAAAGATAGCCACCATCATGATGAGCATTTGTGTATTCGGACTCATAATTTTTTAATCTTTAATGTTTAATGTTTTTATGTTAAATTTTTATCTGTTCATTGACTTCATCAGCCTATGAGTGGCAATGAGGTGACGGGCAATGGCGTCAAGCATGCCGTTGATGTAGCCACCGCTGCGAGGCGTGGAGTAGAGCTTGGCAATATCGACATACTCATTGATGCTGACGGTGATGGGGATGCTGGGGAACGTCATCATTTCGGCAATGGCAATCTGCATGATGACCACGTCCATATAGGCCAGACGCGAGAAGTCCCAGTTCTGTGAAGCCTCGCTCATGTAGCCCTGATACTCGTCGGCATTGAGGATGGTGGCACGGAAGAGCTTGCGCGCATACTCCTTGTCCTCGTCGCTGTCGTACTCAGGCAGCAGCTCCTGCGAGGCTTTATTCTTCTCGTCGAAACGCTTGATGGTCTTCAGCACGAAGGTATCGACAATCTCCTTGTCGTCGTTCCAGTAGAGGCTCTGCTCCTCGAGCACGCCGTCCAGGTCGGCATTGTCCTGAATGAAGGTGCGATAAATCTTGCGCCACAGCTCACGGTCGGCTGCGTACGAGTCGTCCTCGTTCTCCATGTACTCCTTATAGATGGTGCTCTCGACTATCTGGTTGTAAAGACTGTGCACGAACTCGGCATTATCGTCCCAGTTCTTTTTCTGTACTTCCAGAAAGTTGTTGAGCATATCGTTCTCTTCAAGCTGTAGGGCAAAGCGGTTGAAGGCAAACTTGCCTGAAGGCTCCGCCGTATGCTCACGACGCGCCTTCGACTGCGCCACCTCCAGGTGCTTGCGGGCTTCCTTGGTGACGGCAACAATCAGCAGCAACAAGTAGTTGTAAAGGTCATATGCCTTTGACAGGCTGAAAAATAACTCTTTCTCAGCTGAATCCATGTTCTTGCTTCCGTTTTGATAGTACGCATAGGTTAACTGGACAACCTTAATCCTAATAATTTCGCGGTTAATCATAATTCAAATAGCTATTTGATACTCTTATCAACTGCAAAAATACGAACAATTCCCCGATTACGCAAGAAAAACGTCACTTTTTTTTAAATTATTGTGAATTATGCATTGTAAATTGTGAAATATTTATTACCTTTGCACCCGCTTTTTAGGCACCGTGTGATGGTGAATTAAGCAAAAGTAGTATTAACAACTTAATTTAGAGTAACACAAAATGAGAGAAATCGCATTGAACGGTCAGAAGCGCACCGACACTGGCAAGAAGGCCAGCAAGCTGCTTCGCAAAGAGGGTCTGATTCCCTGTAACCTGTATGGAGAGAAGAAAAACGAGAACGGTCAGCCCGAGGCTCTGGCATTCGCCATTCCTATGGCTGAGCTGCGTAAGGCCATCTACACTCCTCACGTATATGTGATGAACATCACTATAGACGGCACACTGCACGTTGCCATCGTGAAGGAGCTGCAGTTCCACCCCACGACTGACGCACTGCTGCACGCCGACTTCTACGAGGTGAACGCACAGAAGCCCATCACCGTAGGTATTCCCGTGAAGCTCAACGGTCTGGCACAGGGTGTCCGCGACGGTGGCCGCATCAACCTGTCAATCCGCAAGATCAACGTTACCGCTCCTTATAAGAACATTCCTGAGGTGCTCGACATCGACGTTACCAACCTGCAGCTCGGCAAGAGCATCAAGGTAGGTGAGCTGAACTTCGAGGGTCTCGACATCGCTACCTCTCCTGAGGTTGTTGTATGCTCTGTGAAGGCTACGCGTGCATCTCGCTCTGCTGCTGCTAACGAGGAAGCTGCTGAGTAATGGACAAGTTCTTAATTGTAGGACTGGGAAATGTCGGCACAGAGTACGACATGACTCGCCACAATGCAGGATTCATAGTATTGGACGCTTTTGCGAAGGCGTCCAATATTGTTTTTGCCGACAAACGCTACGGTTTTGTGGGTGAGACAACGCTGAAGGGCCGCAAGCTCCTGCTGCTCAAGCCCTCCACCTACATGAACCTCAGCGGCAACGCTGTGCGTTACTGGCTCAACAAGGAGAACATCGACCAGAGCCGCCTGCTCGTCATCAGCGACGACGTGGCACTGCCCATAGGACAATTCCGCCTGAAGGCCAGCGGCAGCAACGGTGGGCACAACGGCCTGGGTCACATACAGCAGCTCATAGGCCAGCAGTATGCGCGACTGCGCATGGGCATCGGCAACGACTATCCGCAGGGCATGCAGGTGGATTACGTGCTGGGGCGGTTCACTGACGAGCAGCTACAGCAGATGCAGCCAGCCATCGACCTTGGTGTGGAAATCATCAAGAGCTTCGTGCTGGCAGGCATTGACACCACCATGAATCAGTATAACAAGTTGGGGAAAGGAAAAGAATGTCAGACGAAGCCAGAATAGACAAATGGCTGTGGGCAGCACGCGTCTTCAAGACACGCAGCATTGCCGTAGATGCCATCAAGAACGGACGTGTCACCATTGACGGTGTCAACGTGAAGCCCTCGCGTATGGTGAAGGCCGGCGAGACGGTCTGCGTGCGCAAGCCGCCCGTCACCTATTCGTACAAGATACTGAAACCCATCGAGCAGCGCGTGGGTGCCAAGCTGCTGCCTGAGATCTACGAGAACGTCACTACGGCCGACCAATACGAGCTCTTGGAGATGAACCGCATCAGCGGCTTCGTTGACAGGGCACGCGGCACTGGCCGCCCCACGAAGAAGGAGCGTCGTGCGCTCGACGAGTTCATACAGTTTTCGGAAGACTAAGACCACAGGCATTTCGTTGTAAAAAAGAGAAGAAACAATGTTATTAGATATCCTATATATTATAATAGGTGTGACGCTGGTGCTGGTGGGTGCCGACCGTCTGACGGAAGGTGCCAGTGCGCTGGCACGCAGATTTGGTGTACCTGAGATAGTCATCGGACTTACCATCGTGGCCTGTGGCACGTCAATGCCAGAGTTCTTCGTGAGCCTGATGTCGGCCCTGAACGGCACGCCGGATATGGCTGTGGGTAACGTACTGGGCTCGAACATCATGAACACAATGGTGATTGTGGGGTGCGCCGCAGTTGTGGCACCTATGGTCATCAGTCCATCAACCGTCAAGAAGGACATCCCTGCAACAGTCATTGCATCAGTGCTCTTGCTGCTGCTCTGCATCGACTCGGCCATCAGCCGCATCGACGGCATCATCCTGCTGGCAGGTTTCGCTGCATTCATGGCCTATACGCTTTATCAAGCGAAAAGTGGAGGGTCTAAGGTGGAAAGTGGAGAGTCAAAGGTGGAGGGAGAAAAGCCTTCAACCCTCCTACAGATTGTATGGATTCTCCTCGGACTGGCAGGATTGGTCTTCGGCAGTAACCTCTTCGTCGATGCTGCATCAAGCGTGGCAACGCAACTGGGAGTCAGCCAGAGCGTCATAGGACTCACCATCGTGGCTGGCGGCACCTCGCTGCCTGAGCTCGCCACAAGCGTGGTGGCAGCCTACAAGGGACAGTCAGCCATCGCCATTGGCAACGTCATCGGCTCCAACGTCTTCAACATCCTGCTCATTCTGGGTGCAACAGCTGCCATTACCCCACTCCAGCTGGAAGGCATCACGGATATTGACATGGGCGTCATGCTGGGGTCCATCATCCTCGTGTGGCTGTTCTCCTTCACACGCTACACCGTTGAACGCTGGGAGGGGCTTGTGCTACTGGCTGGCTATGGAGCCTATCTTGCCTGGCTGCTGTATTAAAAATATTAAATAAAAATGCAAAATGTTACGAATAATTCGTACCTTTGCACATTGTACTATAATTTCATGAGACAATGAATGAGAAATACTATCAGACTTTGAAGTCTGCTGAAACAGAGGACTGGCTCGACCTACACGTCATCCGTCCGTTCTGCTATTATTGCGCAGTATTGTTCGCAAAATTCGACATACATCCTAACACTGTTACCATCTGGTCAATGATTATCGGAGCTGCCAGCGCGTGGTTCTTTGCCCAAGGCAGCTTCCACTACGGCGATAACATCACGGGGAGCCCCGTCTTGGGACTGTGCTACAACATCATCGCCATCATCCTGCTGATGTGGGCCGACGTGCTCGACTGCACAGACGGACAACTGGCACGCATGACAGGCAAGAAGAGTCGCATGGGACGCATACTCGACGGCGTGGCCGGATTCGCCTGGTTCATGCCAATCTACGTGCTACTGGTTTACCGTTTCTACCTGCACCACGACTGGGAATTCGGGCTCTTCGGCATTGAGAATACTGAGCAGAACACGCTCATAGCCACGGCCATCGTCTTTGTGCTCGGACTGATTTCCGGAATCTGGGGACTTGCAGGTCAGCAGCGTCTGGCCGACTACTACATTCAGGTACACCTGTTCTTCCTGAAAGGTGAAAAAGGCAGCGAACTCGACAACTCGAAGCGCCAGCAGGAGATATACGACCAGATGACGAAGGACACGCCCAGAGTGGAACGGATGTTCCAGAAGTCATACATCGACTACACGAAGAAACAGGAAAACGTCACTCCGCAGTTCCAGCGCCTGCTGGCTACGCTACGCGAGAAGTACGGCAGCCTTGACAACGTGCCGCAGGAGGTACGCGAGGAGTTCCGCCAGAAGTCGCTGCCCGTCATCAAGTGGAACGGTCTGCTGACGTTCAACTTCCGTGAGTTCTGGCTCTTCCTGTTCTGCCTGCTCGACGTGCCTGCAGCCTTGTTTGTATGGGAAATCGTCGGCATGGGTGCGCTGTATTTCTATGTCAACCACCGCCACGAGAGCTTCTGCAAGAAACTTGCGGATAAGGTAAAGGGTGAAACTGCTAACCGCTAATAGCTAACGGTAAAAAAATAAAAGTTCAGAGATTAATGAAGTGGACTAAGCAACGGCTCAATAACCTGTTCTTCATCATCGGCGTGGCTGCTGTCGTGGTCATGATTTTGACGTTCGACGTGAGTTTCGCCGAACTGTGGGAACAGCTGACGAAGGCAGGCTACTGGCTCATACCCATCATCGGTATCTGGATTTTTGTCTATGGGCTGAACGCACTGGCGTGGGAACACATCATCAGAAGCAATACGGACGAGAACGACAACCACGTCAGCTTCTGGCGCATCTTCCGCCTGACGGTAACAGGCTATGCACTGAACTATGCAACACCTGTAGGAGGACTGGGTGGAGAGCCTTATCGCATACTGGAACTGTCGAAGGACGTAAGCAAGGAGCACGCCACATCATCAGTCATCCTCTATGCCATGATGCACTTCTTTGCCCACTTCTGGCTGTGGTTCAGCTCTATCTTCCTCTATCTCATACTGGCAGCCATCGACTACGTGCCGATGACACCTGCCATTGGCATTTCACTGTCCGCAGCCATCGTGTTCTGCCTGCTCGCCTTCTACGTATTCTCGAGAGGCTACAAGAACGGACTGGTGGTGAAACTCATCAAGTGGATTGGAAAGATTCCTGGACTGAAGGGGTGGAGCTCACGTTTCCTTGAGCGCCACACAGAGACCCTGCAACATATTGACGCACAGATTGCCGCCCTGCACAAGCAGGACAAGCGTGCATTTTACAGCAGTCTGTTCTTAGAGTACGGCTCGCGTATCGTACAGAGCCTGGAGGTGCTGTTCATGCTGCTGCTCTTTGGCGTTGACTGTGGTGGCGGATTCTCAGGACTGTTCCTAACGTTCCTGTACTCTGTCCTGATACTCTCGTTTACAACGCTGTTTGCCAATCTCATTGGCTTCCTACCCATGCAGTTAGGCGTACAGGAAGGTGGTTTCATGCTCTCCATCGCCATTATCGGCATGTCGTCGCAGCTGGGAGCGAAATTCGACTCAGCTGCGTTGGGATTCTTCGTGAGTATTATCTGCCGTGTTCGTGAGATACTTTGGATATTAATTGGCCTTCTGCTGATGAAGTTGGACGGTAATAAATAGTGAATGATGATGACAAAAGAAGAATTTGTGGCATTACAAGAGAAAAATGAAGAGCGTATCGCACAGATACGCAAGTCGGCCTATGCACTGCATGACAGCGTAAACCAGAAATATGCAGCCACATTACCCTATGGCTACCATCTGGACATGGTAGCAAATGCTGTGCGCGAGTACGGCCACTTAGTGTGTGCCGAAGAGAAAGATATGCTTGCCATGATTTTTGGGGCATATTTTCACGACAGCATAGAAGACGCACGCCAGACGTATAATGACGTGGTGAAAATAGCTCGTACGCTGATTGATGAAGAACAGGTCATCATGGCCGCAGAGATTGTCTATGCGCTGACCAACGACAAGGGACGCTCGCGTGCAGAAAGGGCTGGAGAGAAGTATTATCGTGGGATTCGCGAGACGCCCTATGCTCCTTTCGTGAAGCTCTGCGACCGCTATGCCAATATTTCCTACTCATGCGTCGGGCATGATAAGCTCAACCTGCGTATGAGAGGCGTCTATCAGGAAGAGCTACCCCACTTCCTGGAAGCCATCAACGCACATAGTGATGACATCCGATTCTCTGTACCACAGGAACTTATTGACAACCTGTTCAATTGTCTGAAAGCTGACTGACAGTCTGTATTATCTGTTCCAAATACTGACGGTCTGTATCGTCGAAGGTGGATAGTTCCTTGCTGTCAATATCGAGCACAGCAAAGACCTCACCCTCCTTGGAACATACAGGTACGACAATCTCTGACCTTGACAGACTGCTGCAGGCAATGTGACCAGGAAACTGCTCAACGTCAGGAACGATAATGGTCTCGCGCTGCTTCCAGGCAGTACCACATACGCCACGTCCATAAGGAATGTGCATGCAGGCAACAGGTCCCTGGAACGGGCCCAGCAGCAACTCCTTTCCTACCACACGATAGAATCCAGTCCAGAAGAAACTCATCGTCTCGTGAATGGCTGCTGCGACGTTCGACATCACGGCCACCTGGTCCGTTTCCCCTGCCGTCAGTGCTTGAACCTGCTCCAGCAGCAGACGATACTTCTCTTCCTTGTTCATATCGAAGTCTTATAGCTCAGCGCAGCACCAATGGCTGTGCAGAACTCAGAATATTTGGGAATATGATAGTGAACCTTGTAGAGCTTCTCCATCATGGGGAACACCTCCTTACACTGTGGAAGCAGCGTCAGGTTACCAATCAGCACAAAGTCCTTGATGTCCGTATTCAAAGCAGACAAGACGCTGGCAGAACCTATGCTTTGCAGTACCATCACGATGATGCCAAGGGCAATATCTTCCTTGGGAGCATCGTACTGGGCACGACTGAAAAGCGAGGCTGTCGCGTTCATGGGCAAACCAGGCAGCGGATGATTGGTGATGTCACCAATGAGCAGGTTGACATGACTGATGTCGCCCTGCATCGCCATACTGGCTACCTGCTTGATGTTGCTGGTATTGAGCATGACGCGCGACAAACCCTGCAGCGTGCCGCCGCCGATGCCAATGCCTCCAATGTGTCGGATGCCGTGACAGTCACACTGTACAAAGCTGGTTCCCGTACCCATGGACACCACGATGGCTTTCTGCAAGCCCGACTCGAAACGGGCACCCAGTCCGTCAGCCACGAATTCGTCCGTATGTGTTGTAGGCAGGCCGTAGATGTTGCCGTCGATATAGGCAGCACCAACACCTGTTAGCATAACCTGCTCCACATCCTTCAGGTCTATATCATTGTCGTGCAGATACTTGCCGAAAGCGCCATACAAGGAGGTAACAGGATCAGCAGCTGTTATACGGATAGGAGAAATGACCTTCCCGTCCTTCAAACCTACAATCTTTGTTGTGCTGATGCCAACGTCAATGCCAATTACAATGCAAACCGGGCTAATGAAAGGAGGAAGTGGTACCTCCAGGAATCGAACCGGGGACACACGGATTTTCAGTCCGATGCTCTACCAACTGAGCTAAGGCACCAATTTTGTTGTGCATTCCTTTCGTTTGCGGGTGCAAAGGTATAACAAAAAAAATAATTGACCAAACATTTCGCAAATTATTTTGCAGTTTTTAAGAAAAGATGTATCTTTGCAGACAAATTATCGTACTTATGCTGCTCTTTTTCAAGAAGAAGCCAATAACGGGCTACCCACGTTCGTTTGCGAAACGCCTGACGTGGCGCATCATGCTCAGGATGATCATCATCATGATTATCCCTGTTTTCCTGCTCTTTTGGCTAACTTATTTCATCGTGCTTGCAGGTGTGTTAGGAATCAGCGAGCGTATCTTGAAGGGTGAAAAGGAGGAAGTGCGGCGCATCACGTCCGACCTCTATATGGCAGCCGTCAACACTGGAGCCTTCATTGAAGAGGACCTGGATAATCCTGACCGTATGTACGTACTCATGAACCGTATGCTGAAGCTGAACCCATACATGCGCAGTTGTGGCATCTACTTCATCGAAGGATACTATCCCCAGAAGGGACGCTTGTTTGCGCCCTATGCCCGGCGCCGCGACAGCATCATCATGGAGTCACAGAACGCCTGCGACCAGGGTAATGACTATGTAAAAGCCGAATGGTTCAAGGAAGCCATTGCGAGCAAAGAGGGCTACTGGGCCAAGCCCTTCCTCGACAACGACAGTGCACAGTCACCACTGGTATCGTACCTGATGCCCATCCGTGACAGTCAGCAGCGTACGGTAGCCGTGATGGGTGTGGACTTGTCGCTCGAGTGGCTGAACGAGAAGATACAGCCTATGGAAACATCCTATTGGGAAGACTCCAAGGAATGGATTCCTGATCTTCAGATTTACTACTACATGACCGATAGCACAGGCACCCTGTTGGTGCACCCGGACATGAAACGTCTCGTCAGAAAGAACATTCAGCCTTATATCACCAAAGGTTCTGAATATAAAATAGGCTACCTGACCGTCAACGACAGCCGTAAAGACGATATGGAGCTCGACGGCATCGATGTGCTCGTCTGCTCACAGGGGGTAAAATACACCGACTGGACCATATCCATCGTAGTCCCCAAGCTCTATATCAACATCTTCGGTTATACCACTGCAGGCATCGCCATCGCATCCATCTTGATTGGTTTGTTAGTGGTGTATTTCTTCGGACGCAAATCCGTCAAGAAATCTTCTGAGCCGCTCACGCTGTTGGCTGCATCGGCTGACGAGGTGGCCAAAGGAAACTTCAACACCCAGTTGCCTGCCATCGACAGCCACGATGAGATACACCGTCTGCGCGACTCGTTCGAGAACATGCAGCAGTCGCTGGTCAAGTACACAAACGAACTGCGTTCCACCACGGCCCAGAAAGCATCGATGGAGAGCGAGTTGAAGATTGCACACGATATCCAGATGTCGATGCTGCCTAAGACGTTCCCACCCTACCCTGAACGCCATGATATCGACATCTACGGCACGCTGAAGGCTGCAAAGGGTGTCGGTGGCGACCTCTTCGACTTCTTCATCCGTGACGAAAAACTGTTTTTCTGCATCGGTGACGTGTCAGGCAAGGGTGTGCCAGCCTCACTATTCATGGCCGTCACGCGCTCGCTGTTCCGCAATATTTCCTCGCATGTGGCTGATCCTGCTGCCATTGTGAGCACGCTGAACAATGCGATGGCAGAGGGCAACGACACCAATATGTTTGTTACCGTCTTCGTGGGCGTCCTCGACCTGACAACGGGGCTGCTACGCTACTGCAATGGTGGTCACGATGCTCCGCTACTGGTAGGCCGCGACGTGGGGGAGTTACCGTGCGATGCTAACTTGCCAATCGGCGTTATTTCGGACTTCAAGTTTACGTCACAAGAAGCGTCCATCGACTCCCATACCACCATCTTCCTTTTCACAGACGGTCTGAATGAGGCGGAGGATAGCCATCATGCCCAATTTGGCGACATGCGCATCTGGAACATTGCCAACCGTTTGCTGTCAGAAAAACGTCATCAGCCTCAATCGCTTATCGAGGAGATGACGGAGGAAGTACAACGTTTCGTGGGCGATGCCGAGCAAAGCGACGACCTGACGATGCTGGCAATTCAGTACAAGAAAAAATGAATAGGGGTGATCTTTGGCCACCCGCTTTCACAATTCGTCAATACATAAGTATTATTTAGCATCGTTCTCGCTGCTCAGCGGGTTCCACCCTTGTGCCTTCAGCTCGAACTCCTGATTGTCACGCGTAACGAGAAGATGTCCCAGTTGCGGTTTGGTGATGTGGCCGATGAGGTGCACATCGTCGAGAGCCTCTATCTTCTCATGGTCGCCAATGGGCACAGTAAACAGCAACTCATAGTCTTCGCCGCCATTGAGCGCACAGGTGGTGACATTCATGTTCAGTTCCTCAGCCATCACCGCTGTCTGGTAGTCAATGGGGATATTCTTCTCGAAGATTCTGCAACCCACGTTCGACTGCTTACAGATGTGAATCAACTCACTGCTCAGACCATCAGAGATATCCATCATAGCCGTTGGGCGTATACCTGCCTCACGCAAGCGCTGAACGATGTCACCACGGGCCTCCGTCTTCAGCTGTCGTTGCAACAGATACTCCTTGCCAGCAAAGTCTGGCTGGAAATGTGCCAATTCTTCCAAAGCACACTTGTCACCTTTCTTCTTGGCTTCTTCCACTTGCTGGTAATAGACGGCTTTCTCGCGTTCCAACAGTTGCAGTCCCATATAGGCAGCTCCCAAGTCTCCACTGACGCAGATGAGGTCCGTCTCATGAGCTCCGTTACGATAGACTATCTCCTCCTTGTCTGCCTCGCCGATGCAAGTGATGCTGATAGCCAGTCCTGTATAGCTGCTCGTTGTGTCGCCACCAATGATATCAACGTTCCACTTCTCGCAGGCGGCACGCAGTCCGCTATAGAAAGCCTCCATATCCTCAACGGTGAAACGCTTGCTCAGTGCCAGCGAGACGGTTATCTGACGAGGGGTACCGTTCATGGCGAAAATATCACTGATGTTCACCATAGCCGACTTATAGCCAAGATGCTGCAGGTCGATGTATGTCAGGTCAAAATGCACCCCTTCCATCAGCATGTCTGTGGTGACAAGCACTTCCTTGTCAGGATAGTGAAGTACGGCGCAGTCATCGCCTACGCCGTACTTTGTTGATTTATTCTGAGGCTTCAGGTCTCTCGTCAGATGGTCGATGAGCCCGAATTCGCCCAGTTTTGCTATTTCCATTTCTCTGTTGGGTGATCGGTATTAAATTTCTCTTTCTTACTGTGCTCCAGTTTCTCAGAGCGAACAATCATCTCGCGCATAATCTCGGTCATGATGGGCTGAGCCTTGTCAGCAGCCTCCTGCACCTCTTCGTGAGAAACCTCAACGGGAATGTCGAAGCCTCCGAGGTCGGTAACTACTGAGACACCGAAAGTGCGAATGCCACAATGATGAGCCACGATGACCTCAGGCACGGTACTCATACCTACGGTGTCGCCACCAAGGATGCGATACATCTTATATTCGGCAGGGGTCTCGAAGGTAGGACCCTGAACGCCCATATAGACGCCATACTGCAGGCGGATCTTCTTCTCGCGAGCAATCTGACTAGCCAATTTGATAAGCGACTGGTCGTAGGTCTCGTGCATATCAGGGAAGCGAGGACCCGTTGGGAAGTTCTTGCCACGTAACGGATGTTCTGGGAAGAAGTTAATGTGATCAGTTATCACCATCAGGTCGCCAATCTTGAAGCCCGGGTTCATGCCACCAGCAGCGTTTGATACGAATAGCGTCTTGATGCCCAGCTCGTACATCACGCGGACAGGGAAGGTAACCTCTTTCATGGAGTATCCCTCGTAGTAGTGGAAGCGGCCCTTCATGGCCATGATGTCCACACCACCCAGTTTACCAAAGATGAGCTTGCCAGAGTGACCTTCTACAGTTGATACAGGGAAGTTGGGGATTTCAGAATAGGGGAACTCCAGAATGTCAGTTATTTCTGAAGCTAATTGTCCGAGGCCTGTTCCCAGAATGATTGCTGTCGTTGGGTTTGTTGTCATCCTTGCCTTTAGCCAGGATGCTGTTTCTTGAATTTTTGAATACATAACCAATAATATTTTCGTTAAACATATGTTGTTGATCTAACATAAACTGAATCTTAACGGGTAGCACATAGGTATTTTTGCGCACATCATCCGTCAGACCATCCACACACTTCAGACGAGTAACGTCCTTCTCCGTCGTAACGATGAGCTTAGGCGAAGGTAGGGCAGCAAACGCCTCGTTGATGCATTCAACGTCCTTGTCCGTAAACTGATGGTGGTCGCCAAAGGTAAGGGGCTTGAACTGGCCTACAATAGGCGAGAGGTCGTGAATCATCTGCTTGGGCGAGGCAATACCCGTCAGCAGCAGCACATGCTGGTCCTTCAGTCCGCTCAGGTCTATCATATCGTTCAGGTCCACTTGGTTATTCTTTCCCTTGAATACTGGCCGTAACGGTTTATAGTTCAGTGTCGAGAAATAAAGCTGCTGGTACGGGTAAAGGTTCATCGCCTTCGTGATGACGCGATACTCCATCGGCTTCAGGTCTTGCGGACACTTGGTGATGATGACAATATCAGCACGGTCTTTTCCTGACAGCGGTTCACGCAGACGGCCTGCCGGCAACAGCTTGTCGTAGATAATCAGACGATGGTAATCAACCAGTAGGATATTGATACCCGGCTTCACGTAACGGTGCTGGAAGGCATCATCGAGAACAATGACATTGAGTCGTTTGTCGTTGGCTGTCAGCTGTTCAATGCCGTGACAGCGTTTCCTGTCAACAGCAATGGTGACATCAGGATACTTCTGCATCATCTGGAACGGCTCGTCACCAATATCATGAACCGTTGAAGTCTTGTCTGCAATGATGAAGCCCTTGCTCTTACGCTTGTAGCCTCGACTGAGCATTGCCACCTTGAACTTCTGCTGCAGCAACTCTATCAGGTACTCCACATGGGGTGTCTTGCCTGTGCCACCTACCGTGATGTTACCCACAGATATAACAGGTATCTGGAAGCTGCGGCTCTTCAAGATTCCAATCTCGAAGAGCAGGTTACGCAGTTTCACTCCTAAGCCGTAGAGCCAGCTCAGGGGCAGCAGCCACTCGTTGATTTTGATGAAGTCGCCTTCCATCTATACCTTATTATATATATGCTCACAGAATTACTCTACTTTTGTAGAGAAGGGCAGACGTGCCTGCAGCTTGTTACGCTTGTTCATCGTGCGCAGGAATATCCATTCCTCGTAGCTGTCGCCTAAGAGATTACGCAACTCTGCATCGAGGTACGAGCCTTTCTTCTCGTTTGCCAGCAACTGGTCAATCCACGAGGTTTTGGCAGGATAGGTAGCCGTGTGGTATTCCTCCAGCTTGGCTAGTTCTGCAGCCTTCTTCACAGCGTCATCGAGCGAGCCCAGCTTGTCAACCAGCTTGATGCCCAACGCATCTGTTGCCAGCCACACACGACCCTGGGCAATCTCGTTAACCTGCTCCTTCTGCATCTTGCGGCCATTAGCCACAATGCTGAGGAACGTGTCGTAACCACGGTCCACGTATGTCTGCATAAGTTTGATATGGTCGCTGTTCTCCTTGTCAAGCACCAAATCCTCCATGTAGTTGGTGTAGCGGTTGGTTGTTGCCTGGTCAAAGGTGATGCCCAGCTTGTCAGTAATCAGCCCACTGACGTTGGGAACCAGTCCAAAGATACCGATAGAGCCTGTGATGGTAGCTGGTTCAGCAAAGATGTAGTCTGCCCCGGCACTGATCATATAGCCTCCAGAGGCTGCTACGCCACCCATAGAGACAACCACGGGTTTCTTAGCTTTCAGCAGTTTCACAGCATGCCAAATCTGTTCCGATGCAACAGCACTTCCACCAGGAGAATTCACACGAATGACCACAGCCTTCACATCCTCGTCATCAGCCAGTTTGCGCAGGTCCTCAGACATGGTCTTGCCGACGATGCCATCAGAACCTGTCAAGTCGCTCAGATTAGAGTCCGTAATTTCACCCACAGCATAATAGATGGCTATCTTCTCGCCGTCCTCTTCCTTCTTGCTGGGAACGTTGATCATGTCTGAAAGCATCAGCTGGGCAATATCATCATCCTCGTCAATCTCCAACTTCTTCTTGATAAGCGACTTGATTTCCTCCGGATAGAGCAGTTTGTCAACAAGCTTAGCCTTGATGTAGTCGTCAGGGTTGGCAAAAGCCATGATACTGTCGTTTACCATCTGGTTGAGGGCTTCAGGCGAAATCTTTCGGCTGGTGGAGATATCCTTCAGCATCTGATTCCACAGACCTCCCAGATAGGCCATGCGCTGCTCCCTGTCCTCTGGGCTCATGTCCTTACGGGTTTCCGACTCCACATAGCTCTTGTATTTTCCCACGCGCACTGCCTGGTACTTGATACCCAGCTTCTCATAGAGACCGGCATAATACTCTGACTTGGCACCAAGACCTTTCAGGTCAATCTCGCCCGTCTTGTTCAGGTAAATCTCGTCAGCTACAGAGGCCAGCCAGTAGGCAGGCTGTACGTACTGGTCGCCATAGGCAACAATCCACTTGCCGCTCTTCTTGAAGTCGGCCAATGCGTTACGCAGCGTCTGCACAGTGGCATAGGAGTCGAACGATACAGCTCCTGCCTCAATATAGATACCCTTAATGTCTTCGTTGTTCTTGGCTTTCTCAATAGATGCCAGCATGTCGTCAAGTCCCATGGCGCCCATATCGCTGCCCACCATCATAGCCAGCATGCCCAAATCCTCTTGCGCACGCTCCTCTACAGTCCCGTTCAAACTCAGGACGAATACAGAATTGTCTTTTACCTGCGTCGTGGCGCTGTCTGATGCAGCCATTCCAATCAGCGATATCACACAAATAATTCCAATCACCAATCCAAAGATGATGATGCCCGTAATAGTGGCCAAGGTGTACTTTACAAAATCTTTCATAATCGTAATAGTTGAATATTTGATTGTGCAAAGATACAAAAAAATGCTTATTGTCAATACTTTTCTCATGACTTTTTTGTGACAAAGTGTCAGTTTCGTGTATTTGGCACGGTTTTGGCTGACTATTGGGCAGTAATTTAAACATAAAATTATAAAAAGAAGAATTATGAACATCAAACCATTAGCAGACCGCGTGCTGGTATTGCCGGCACCTGCAGAAGAAAAAGTAGGTGGTATCATTATTCCTGATACCGCCAAGGAGAAACCCCTTCATGGTAAAATTGTAGCCACTGGCAACGGCACCAAGGACGAAGAGATGGTGCTGAAGGCTGGCGACGAAGTACTGTATGGCAAGTACAGCGGAACAGAGCTGGAGTTCGAGGGCGAGAAGTACCTCATGATGCGCCAGAGCGATGTACTCGCAGTCATTGAGAAATAAATTTCAGAGTAATCAGAACATTTAGAATAATCAGAAAGCATTATGGCAAAAGATATTAAGTACAATATGGATGCCCGCGACCTGTTGAAGAACGGTGTCGATCAATTGGCAAACGCAGTAAAGGTTACACTTGGCCCGAAGGGTCGTAACGTAGTGATTGAGAAGAAGTTTGGTGCTCCCCAGATTACCAAGGACGGTGTCACCGTAGCCAAGGAGATTGAATTGGAAGACCACTTCGAGAACACTGGTGCACAGCTCGTAAAGAGCGTGGCCTCAAAGACTGGCGACGATGCCGGCGATGGTACGACCACTGCAACCATTCTGGCACAGGCCATTGTATCAGAAGGTCTGAAGAACGTGACGGCAGGTGCCAACCCCATGGACCTGAAGCGTGGTATAGACAAGGCCGTCAAGGCTGTTGTGGCCCACATCGAGAAGAGTGCCGAGCAGGTTGGCGACAACTACGACAAGATTGAGCAGGTGGCAACAGTCAGCGCCAACAACGATGCAGAGATTGGTAAGCTGTTGGCCGACGCTATGCGTAAGGTTTCCAAGGACGGTGTTATCACCATCGAGGAGTCGAAGAGCCGCGACACCCACATCGGCGTTGTCGAGGGTATGCAGTTCGACCGTGGCTACCTGTCAGCTTACTTCATGACCGATTCTGACAAGATGGAGTGCGTGATGGAGAATCCTTACATCCTCATTTACGACAAGAAGATTTCCAACATCAAGGACTTCCTGCCCATCCTGCAGCCTGCTGCTGAGAGCGGACGTCCCTTGCTCGTCATTGCCGAGGATGTTGACTCTGAGGCTCTTACCACGCTCGTCGTCAACCGTCTGCGTGGTGGTCTAAAGATTTGCGCTGTCAAGGCTCCTGGCTTTGGCGACCGTCGCAAGGCTATGCTTGAGGACATCGCCGTACTGACTGGCGGCACCGTCATCAGCGAGGAGAAGGGTCTGAAGCTGGAGCAGGCAACGCTCGAGATGCTGGGCACCTGCGACAAGGTGACTGTGACGAAGGACAACACCACCATCGTCAATGGTGCTGGCGACAAGGAGGCCATCAAGGACCGTATCGCCCAGATCAAGAAGGAGATTGAGATTACCACCAGCTCTTACGACAAGGAGAAACTGCAGGAGCGTCTGGCCAAGCTGGCAGGCGGTGTAGCCGTGCTCTACGTCGGCGCTAACAGCGAGGTGGAGATGAAGGAGAAGAAGGACCGCGTTGACGACGCTCTCTGCGCTACCCGTGCAGCCATCGAGGAAGGTGTTGTTGCCGGTGGTGGTACAACCTACATCCGCGCTCAGGAGGCTCTGGCTTCGCTCAAGGGCGACAATGCCGACGAGCAGACAGGTATCAGCATCGTTTGCCGCGCCATTGAGGAGCCGCTGCGCCAGATTGTCACCAACGCTGGCGAAGAGGGAGCCGTTGTGGTGCAGAAGGTTCGCGAGGGCAAGGGCGACTTCGGTTACAATGCCCGCACGGATATCTATGAGGACCTGCGTGAGGCTGGTGTCATTGACCCCGCCAAGGTTGCACGTGTGGCTCTTGAGAACGCTGCCAGCATTGCCGGCATGTTCCTCACCACTGAATGCCTCATCGTCGATAAGCCTGAGAAGGAGCCTGCTATGCCCATGGGCGGTGCACCAGGAATGGGTGGCATGATGTAAGTTATGTAATCTCAAGATATCAAAATGCAGGGGTTAGTTCGAAAAAACGGGCCCCTGTTTTGATTTAAATCAATTTCCATTCACTTTTGTTGCATTTTTCTTTGAATTTTGTTGATTATCAGCTATCTTTGCAACATCGAAAGGAAGAATAACCAGACATTATCATAGAAAGGAGAAAAGATTGATTTGTTTTAGTAGATTAGTTTTTAAGTAGTTTGTTTTTAGAAACCGGTTGTCGCGAGACAGTCGGTTTTTTCGTTTTTTATTTGGTTTTCTCCTGACTATATCGTATCTTTGCAGCCATGAAATTACAAAGGTACATAATTATAGAGATTGTCATGATGGCTATAGCCACTGGCGCACTCATCTGGCTGACAGGCGACTACCTCATGTCGCTGGGCATCATTATCCTATTAGTAGTCATTGAACACTTGATTATCTGCCGCCTGGAGGCAAAACGAGAAAAGGAGATAGACGATGCAGATGTTGATTGACTTATACAAGGAATGGCGAGGCATGAAGCCTGCCACCTGTGAGAAACTGCCTGGCGCAGGCAGCAATCGTGTCTATTATCGCATGACGACACCCCACGGCGGTTCTGTCATCGGCGTGGTAGGCACCAGCCGCGAAGAGAATCACGCCTTCATCACGCTGTCACGCCATTTTGTCAGTCGTCATCTGCCAGTGCCACAGGTGCTGGCTGTCAGTCACGACGAGCTGTGTTACCTGCAGACTGACCTCGGCAGTCTCTCGCTGTTCGATGCCATCAAGGGCGGCCGCGAGGCTGGCGGGCGTTACACGCTGGCCGAGAAAGAGCTGATAGCTAAAACCATACGCCTGCTGCCCCGTTTGCAGGTGGAGGGCTCTCATGGGCTCGACTTCACGCAGTGCTATCCGCAGGCAGAGTTCAACGTCGATAGCGTCATGTTCGACCTCAACTACTTCAAGTACTGCTTCCTGAAGGCTACTGACCTCGACTTCCACGAGCTGAAGCTCGAGGCCGACTTCCGCCTGATGGCCAAGGACCTGACGAGCGAGGACTGCAACACCTTCCTCTATCGCGACTTCCAGGCACGCAACGTCATGCTGAAGGATGGTGAACCATACTTCATCGACTTCCAAGGAGGCCGTCGTGGACCATATTACTACGACGTGGCATCGTTCCTCTGGCAGGCATCGGCACGCTACTCCCACAAGATGCGTCGCGAGCTGGTCTATGAGTATTACCAGGAGCTGAGCCGTTACATCGAGGTGCCGTCCCATCGTCATTTTGTCAAACAACTGTCGCTCTTTGTGCTCTTCCGCACGCTGCAGGTGCTGGGTGCCTACGGTTTCCGAGGCTACTTCGAGCGTAAGCAGCACTTCATCGATTCCATTCCGCCAGCCATTGAGAATCTGCGCGAGCTCCTGCAACTCGACTACTTCCATTATCCCTACATGATGGACGTGCTCAACCAGCTGGTCCAGAAACTACAAGGAGACGACGGCCACCAGACATCAGCCATCAGCCATCAGCCATCAGTCGTCAGCCACCAAGACTCTCCACTCGTTGTCCGCATCTTCAGTTTCTCCTATAAGAAAGGTATTCCTGAGGACGAGAGCGGCAATGGCGGAGGCTACGTGTTCGACTGCCGCAGCACCCACAACCCAGGGCGTTACGAGGAGTACAAGCAAATGACAGGACTCGATGAGCCCGTCATCCGTTTCCTCGAGGACGACGGCGAGATACTGACGTTCCTCGACAGCGTCTATAAGCTGGCCGATGCCCACGTACAACGCTACATCGAGCGAGGCTTTACCAGTCTGATGTTCAGCTTCGGCTGCACAGGAGGACAGCATCGCTCCGTCTATTCCGCCCAGCATCTGGCAGAGCACATCCACCAGAAGTTCGGCATCGAGGTGCGTCTCTGTCACCGTGAACAAAAAATTACGCAAACGCTGAAATAGCGCTTGCGTAATTTTTAGGAAAAGCTCGAGCTCGTTTACGCTCGATAAAGCATGAGCGAGCTCTGCTTCATTCTCACTTAATCACAACCTTTTTACCATTCTGGATGTAGATGCCCTTTGCTGTTGGCATGCTGTCGAGCTTGCGGCCATCCAGTGTGTACCAATTTCCCGTACTCAGCGTTCCTTGCTCAACAGCCTGGATGCCATTGGCTCCACCTACCTCACCTACAACAGGCTCAATATTCAGCTTGCTGGTCGTCATGTCGATGGTCAGTTCGCTGCCAGCCACCTCTTCGTTTCTTGCACCAGTCAGACGCCAGCCCGTTACGACCTTTCCTTCAGGAGCAGTACCAGTAATGGTGAGTTTGCGGTTGGCAAAGAACTTTCCGTCAAACGTGTTCTCCGACAGTCCGATGCCGTTGATGGTAATGTCAACATCCTTCTTGCTCGTATTGACGGTCAGCGCAACGGGCGTGCCGAGGCCCCACTGCTGGGCAATGTGCTGGCAGAAGTAGTCAGTACGTGGGAGATAGGTGGTAGATTGACCCCACCAGCCTTGATCAGTATATCCGGCAAGCCACTTCTTGGCATCTTCGAACTTGTTAAGAATATCCGAACGGTTGTCGGGCTGGCCCCACCAGCCGCCGCCGGCATTGTACTTGTCACGATGGGCTACGAACTCCTCTAATGCCTCAGCCTTGATAAGGTCAATGATTTCGCCTGTTCCCTTAGCGTTCATGAAGTCACCCATGAATACGCAGCACTTATCAATGAACATCGCCCTTATCTCTTCGTTCTCCATCATGTTCTTGAAGAGACGCGTGGCAGGTTCTGTGCAAGCCCAGTTGTCACCAGGGTGAGCATTGGGGTTGAAAATCAGGTCGATGGTGTTATAGTCAGACTTCCTGCTATATAGCCCCAATCCGAAGTCAGTATCCTTGACGATGACACGCCATATCTTGGGCAGGCCTGACTCTGTGTCGTCACCGTTGGGACGCCAGAACACAAGGTTGTTGCCAGGGAAGTCTATATTGCCATAGAAGAGGTTCAGCACCATCACATTCAGGTATTCGCTGACATCCATCCACTGCTCGTATTCTACCAATGTGTGTCCTTTCTCGCTATAGAAGGCCTTGAAGGCATTATAGAATTCATCATCACCTTCCTTCAGTTCCTCAATAAACAGATCTTGGCCATTCACTTGTTCATGACTAATCTCCACTATGTCAATATCCTCAAGTCCGCCGTAGTTGCTGTAAATATTGTCCTCGTTAGAGCGCTCGCGGATGTTGAGCATACCCATATACACGCCGTTGATGTAGAGCACGGCAGAGTGGCCTGCCTGCCAGTCAAGGTCAACGTGACCGCCCATCGTACGCTGGATAATGAGGTCGCGGAAGTACAGGTCGCCAAAGTCATTACCGCCATCGCGCAGCGAGAACGACTTGAACTCCGTGACGCCCGGTTTCTGGTCAGGGAAGAACTCATACGAGAAACGCTTGTGGTCAGGGTCGAAACGCTTGTTAGCGTAGAACACCATCGACTTGAGGTCATTAGCACGCGACTGACCACCCTGGATACGTGTCTCGCTTAGCTGGTTGAAGATGCTTCCCTCGCTTGTCGGTGTAAAGAACTCGATGTTTACGGGACGGCGCCAGTCGTGCGTCTTCTTGTCTTCCTTGCTGTTGTTATTGGCAAAAAGTCCAATCTCCTTATCGTTCAGATACCTGTCATCAGTCAGGACAGAGAAGATGGGGAGTGTCATCTCTCTGGGATGGAAGATGTATGACTGGGCGGTGCTGACAGGCGAGAGCCAGCCTTCGCAGAACACCTTGGCACGAATCACCTTTGTCTTGCTGATGGTGATGGGGTTATTATACTTGGTGCTGGTGGCCGATGGCTCGCTACCATCGGTGGTATAGGTGATGAAAGCACCCTCGGGAGCACCCTCGGGCAGGCTCAGCTCCAGCTGGAAGCCAGCTTCTCCTGTTGCCACAAAGCCCTTCTTGCCAAATACGGGAGCACCCAATATATGTTTTTTATCCACCACGCCGCCTTCGTTCTCGGCACCAGGTGTTGGCTTCAGCTCGTAACCCCACGTCTCGCTACCGTCTGTCTCACGACCGTATGCCACATCAGGAGCGGGCATCTTGGCCATTCCTACCAGCTGGTCAACAATCTCGTCACCCTTAAACAGGTAAAGGTTGCCATCCTTGCCTGACTCCAGACGGAAATCGGTGTGCAGTCGGTTGTTCTCCAGCCCTTCCTTGTCGCAGTAGATGACAACATGGCCTTTAGGCTCAATCGTCATATCGGGCAGCTTCCAAGCCTTCTTTACCTTGTCCTTGGTACCTATTTTGTATTCCTTCAGGTTGATGGCAGCATCTGTAGGGTTATACAATTCTACCCATGAGTCGGGAAATTCCTTGATGTCGTCCATGATGGTTTCGACATTCGACTGCATCAGCTCGTTAATGACTAAGGTGGTTTGGGCACTAAGTCCCATCGACACAAATGTGGTTAAGATAAGTAAGATTTTTCTCATTTCGTTTTACGGTTTTTTGATTTTGGGTGTAAAATTACAACTATTATTACATATAATCTCCCTTTTCCTATATTATTTTATACTATTGTAACCTCAAATAAAGTATATGAAACAAAAGAAAGCACTTTCGCTCGACAATAAAATCAAAAACTTCGATTTTTGTTTTGTATTGTTCTCACTTATTCGTACCTTTGCAAGCATGAAACAGGCAATGATATTCGCAGCAGGGCTTGGCACAAGGCTCAAACCGCTGACAGACACCATGCCGAAGGCACTGGTTCCTGTGGCTGGGCGCCCCTTGCTCGACATCAACATTGAGCGACTGCGTCAGCAGGGCTACAACCGCTTTGTGGTCAATGTCCACCATTTTGCACAGCAGATTGTTGACCACATCGCCACTCACTACGCAGAACCCCAGCCCCATATCCTCATCAGCGACGAGTCAGAGAAGCTGCTCGACACGGGTGGCGGACTCAAGAAGGCCGCTCCGCTGTTCAGCGACGACGAGCCCGTCCTCATCCACAACGTCGATATCCTCGATAACGTAGATTACGAGTGGTTCAGCCGTCAGCACCAGCCCGACGAGGATGCTGTGCTGCTCGTCAGCCGTCGCAAGACCAAGCGCTACCTGCTCTTCGACAACAGCATGCGACTCATGGGGTGGATCAACACAGAGACTGGCGAAGTGAAGAGCCCCTACCCTTGGCTTAGGAACTATCTCCAGACTCTCCCCCAGCCCCTCCCTGCGAGGGAGGGGGGCAATGACTCCAATGGCGGAGGGTCTGCTGACGATCTGTTTATTCCCCTCCCTCACAGGGAGGGGTTAGGGGTGAGTCTCTTCGCCTTCTCCGGCATCCACTCCTTCTCGCCCCGTCTGTTTCCGCTCATGGAGCGCTTCCCTGACAAGTTCAGCATCATCGACTTCTACCTCAGCATCTGTCACCGTTCGCGCATCTACGGCTGCATCAAGGACGACCTGCAGGTGCTCGACGTGGGCAAGCTCGATGCACTCGACAAGGCAGAGACTTTCTTAACCACGAATATTACGATTTAAACGAATAGCAATGCAACAAAAGATTATTATTCTCGATTTCGGATCCCAGACCACGCAGCTCATTGGCCGCCGTGTGCGTGAGCTCGACACGTTCTGCGAAATCCTGCCCTACAACAAGTTTCCCAAGGACGACCCCAGCGTCATTGGCGTCATCCTGTCAGGCTCGCCCTACTCCGTCCACGACCCCGAGGCGTTCAAGGTCGATCTGTCACAGTTCGTAGGCCGACTGCCCGTGCTGGGCATCTGCTACGGCGCACAGTTCATCTCGCACACTCTGGGAGGCAAGGTCGAGAAAGCCGACTCGCGTGAGTACGGTCGTGCTCACTTGGAGACCATCAACCTCGAGAACCCTCTCTTCAAAGGCTTCGAAGCGGGCTCTCAGGTGTGGATGTCACATGGCGACACCATCACCGCCATCCCTGACGGTTTCAAAACTATTGCATCTACTAAGGATGTCAGACAGGCTGCGTATTGGTCTCCCTCTCCCCTTGGAGAGGGTCGGGGTGAGGCTCCCATTTTTGCCGTCCAGTTCCATCCCGAGGTTTATCATACCACACAGGGTGCCCAGCTGCTAAAGAATTTCGTGGTTGACATCTGCGGTTCCCGTCAGGACTGGAGCGCCGCCTCGTTCGTCGATACCACCGTCAAGGAGCTGAAGGAGCAGATTGGCGACGACCGCGTTATCCTCGGACTCTCTGGCGGCGTCGATTCCTCCGTTGCCGCCGTGCTGCTCAACCGCGCCATTGGCAACCGCCTGACGTGCATCTTCGTCGATCACGGCATGCTGCGCAAGAACGAGTTCCAGCAGGTCATGAACGACTATAAGGGCCTTGGGCTGAATGTCATCGGCGTCGATGCCTCTGAGAAGTTCTTCAGCGACCTCGCAGGCGTCACCGACCCTGAACAGAAGCGCAAGATCATCGGCCGCGACTTCGTGGAGGTGTTCAATGCCGAAGCCAAGAAGATTACCGATGCCCGCTGGCTGGCACAGGGCACCATCTACCCAGACCGCATCGAGTCGCTCAACATCACGGGTAAGGTCATCAAGAGCCACCACAACGTGGGCGGACTGCCCGAGGAGATGCACCTGCAGCTCTGCGAGCCGCTGAAGTGGCTGTTCAAGGATGAGGTACGTCGCGTAGGCCGTCAACTGGGCATGCCCGAGCACCTCATCTCGCGTCACCCCTTCCCTGGTCCGGGCCTTGCCGTCCGCATCCTGGGCGACATCACCCGCGAGAAGGTCCGCGTGCTGCAGGATGCCGACGACATCTTCATCCGTGGGCTCCGCGAGTACGTCGATACCGATGGCGAGACATTATATAATAAGGTATGGCAGGCGGGTGCCGTGCTCCTCTCCACCGTCCGCTCGGTGGGCGTCATGGGCGATGAGCGCACCTACGAGAACCCCGTTGCCCTGCGTGCCGTCACCTCCACCGATGCCATGACTGCCGACTGGGCTCACCTGCCCTACGACTTCATGGCCCGCGTCTCCAACGAGATCATCAACAAGGTGCGTGGCGTCAACCGCGTCTGCTACGACATCTCCTCCAAGCCACCCTCGACCATCGAGTGGGAATAGCATTTGAAAGGTGCCGGCCTGCAAGGTAAAGGGTGCCGGCTATCAAGGTATAGGGTGCCAGGTTTCTGCATAAAACCCGGCACCTTTTATTGTGCAATTCCCAGTATTGTGAGTCGCAATTCCTGGAATTAAAGCCTGCATCTTCCCCCCCTTCTCTATACATGGTATGTAAAGCATAGTTACATAGTATGTAACGAATCGTTTCATGCCATGAAAAGGTTAGTAAGACTGTTTTTCCTACAAAAGTTTGGTTGTTTCAGAATTAATCTCAATCTTTGCAACAAACATCCATTGAGCCTACCTCTCCCTAATCGGAATCGGCGAGACGACTCTATGACTGAAGGTACAAAGCAGCAGAGGCGAGCACCCTGGTTTGTTCTGGTTTACAATTATTTAAGACAGAAAATATAGTTATGTCCGGATAATATTGTACCTTTGCACCTGTATGAAGAAAAAACGGAGAAACGTGGTGGTGGCAGCATTGCTGGGAGCAGGACTGGCGCTGGGCATGCTGATGAGTAGCTGTGGCGGAGGACAGCAGATGAGGTCGTACACCTCTGAGCTGACAAGCGATGACAGCATCATGATCAGGATGGGCGACTGGAACCTGATAAGATACCACAGCGAGAAGCTGGGGCTGGACATCAGCTACCCCTCGTTCCTCTACCGTCAGGACCTGCCCGAGGAGCCTGCACAGGAGCTGTTTATGTTTGAGGACATCTCCATTTCGGTAGTGGTGGATTCGCTGCAGGGAATGACGCTCAGCGCAGGACAGCAGATGATGGGCATGGGAGCCGAACTGTTGGAGTCGGGCGATGACTACAGCATCCAGCAAGGCTCTGAACGCGACTGGGACTATTACGGTAAGGTGATGGACGACGACTCGACGAGGCTTGTCACCATTATGCTACGCTATGCGCCCAACCACGCCGAGGCGGTGGAGCCGCTGAAGGAATGGGTGAGGGAGTATAAACTGAAATAACAGGAGTTCAGGAGTTCTTTGCAAGCAAAGCGGCAAAGCCGAGCGCAGAAGTTCAGAAGTTCTTTGCTAACCGGCTGCAGAGTGCCTCATGACGGCGACGCATGTACCAGTACATGAGGGAATAGACGGTGATTTCGAGCAGCGGCCAGACATAGGGGACGTTCAACAGGCAGGTTATATAAATGAGTATCGCGCGCGTGTTGAACGTCAAAAGATTACAATACTTCATGAGAGGCAGCGAGCCGTGACGGAACTCGTCACGCAACGACTGCGGCATATCTTCAGCATGGGGATAGCGCTGACGGACCAGCTGGAAGAAATGCTGGAACTGGGGCGTGCGGCGCTCTTGCGAACGACAGTAGTTGGTGTAGTTGAAATAGAAGATGCGCTGGAGCCACTGGCTGTGCGGCAGGCTCAGGTAAATCTGGCGCTGCTGCTCGGAATTGTCGAGCTCGCTACCCTCCTTGCCCAGCAGGAAGTAGAGGTGTATCTGACGATAATAGTCGGCCAGCGAGCTCTGGGGCGAATGACACAGCAGCGAGGCGACGGCACACAAGGCGAAGGAAACTGCGTAGGCCCAGACGCCAAGGGCAGGCTCCCAGGCACGTCCCAGCCGCAGCAGCACGGCCAGGTAGATACAGAAAAACCACACGTCGCCCGAGAAGCCGTCGAGCATGCGCCCAATGAGCGTCTTCTTGCCTGTGAGACGTGCCATCTGCCCATCGGTGGAGTCGCAGAAGTTTGCCAGCATGAGGAGCACGACGCCCAGCACGTTGTGGAGCAGGTCCATGAAATAGAACATGTAGCCCGCCCCCATGCCGAGGAAGATGGAGAGGATGGTGACGGCGTTGGGATGAACACCCAGTTTCATCCAGCCCAAGGCAAAGACGAGACCTATGGGACGCGTGAACCAGACGTCGAGCCACTCTTCCGTATCGTCTGACTTGAACGACACCTGGAGCATCTGTCTGAAACTTTTTGGGTGGAGGGTGGAAGGTGGAGGGTTGAAGGAAAAGGCCTCAGCTTTTTCAATGTCGGAGGCATGGTCAATATCGAAGACGTTGGTGAAGGGCCAAGCCTTCAGACGGAGCCCGTCGGCAAGGAGGGCTCGCTGGAAGTTGCGCATGCGGCTCTCGTGGCGCCCGATGCAGGCACGAAGAGTGAGAAGGGAGTTAGGGCGAAGACCGTAGATGCCGGCAGAGATAAAGCCCCCGGCGGTCTCCCCAGAAGGGACATCGTTAAAGGCTGTGATGTCCATGTCTGCCGTGGTCTCCACGTAGAGGGGCTTTTCGTCATCGATGTAGGAGGTGACACCCATCAGACCGTCACATGCCGAGTGACGGAAGGCATCGACATAACGGGCGAACTCGTCTTCGCGGAAGACGGTATCGACGGTGGTCAGGATGAAAGGCTCATCCTCCAGGTAACGACTGATTTCAAAGAAGCTATGCATGGAGCTGGGCGTGGTCTTGACGACTACCGTCAGCGGACAGAAGACGACAGACTTCAGGGCCTCAAGATGCTGGGCGACCTCAGGACAGCGGTCGTTACAAACGACAACAACCTCATCGGCATCGTTCGCAATGAAGATGCGGATGAGACGGTCAATCAACGCCTCGCCCCCTACCCTTACCAACGGCTTGGGCTGGCTCACCCCTTCGGCAGCCAGGCGTGAACCCTCGCCAGCAGCTATTATTGCATACTTCAATCCTTTAATGTTTAATGTTTAGCCTATTAATATGGTAATCGCCACTGCCCAGTTGGCTGTTGGTCAACGAGCGTACGTCGCCAGAGAAGGTAATGTCGCCAGAGCCGCGCAACTCGCTGACCACGTTGCCGCAGTTCAGGAAGGAAGCCACGATGTCGCCAGAGCCCTTCAGCAGCACGTTCGTGTTAGCCACGTTCTCGTGGTTGATCTTCAGGTCGCCGCTGCCCACCATTTCAATGGCCGATGACTGCGCCACGACTTTGTCAATTCTGACATCGCCAGAGCCCACGAGACTGGTGGAGAGATGGTCGCAGATGATGTCAGCAAGACTGATGTCACCAGAACCTTTCAGCTCCACACGCAGGTTGTCTGTATCAATGCGCTGGTCGCTCTTGAAGTCGCCAGAGCCACTCACTGACACCTCAATGATGTCGGGCGAGGTGACATAGACGCTGATATCGTCGCCGGAAATGATACTTTGATTCCTGATGAGGTTCATGGCCTGGTCACTGATGCGGATGGTGAGACAACTGTCCTTAGACTCCGTCACCACATACTCCAGCAAATCCTCGGGAGCCTCAACACGGATGGAGATGGTGTCGCCCTGGGCGTAATACACGGTAGGCGTACCCAGCAGACGGACACGCTCGAAGGGAGCAGCCTGGCGCTTCTCGCTCTTGACGGGTTTATCACTCTTGACTGTCTGAACACTGATGCACGATGTGAGCAATGTTGCCACAGCGACTGCAAATAGTAAAATTAACTTCTTCATACTTCTTGTTTTTTTAATTGTTTCTGACTGTTTGACGCAGAAACGTTGCAAAAAGTTGCAAAAGCTAATCAATTTCTTCATCAGCCTCGTAACCGCCCATCTCACGAATGGCATTCTTCAGCATAGTGTATTGCTGATAGAGGTTGTTCACAGCCTCCTCGCCCTGCGTGTAGTCATGCATGGGCGACTTGAGGAAGAAGCTGAGGAAACGCTGTATGCCAAAGCGTCCTGAGCGTGCTGCCAGGTCGCTGAGCAGACAGAGGTCGAGACACAGCGGTGCTGCGAGAATGGAGTCGCGGCAGAGGAAGTTGATCTTGATCTGCATGGGGTAGTTCATCCAGCCGAAGATGTCGATGTTGTCCCAGCCCTCCTTGTTGTCGTTACGGGGTGGATAGTAGTTGATGCGTACCTTATGATAATAGTCCGTATAGAGGTCGGGCTGCTCGTCGGCCTTGAGGATGGTCTCAAGCGTGGAGAGCTTCGACACCTCCTTTGTACGGAAGTTCTCAGGCTCGTCGAGCACCAGACCGTCGCGATTGCCAAGGATATTGGTTGAGAACCAGCCGCTGAGTCCCAGCTTGCGCACGTCGATGATGGGAGCAAAGCCCGACTTCACGAGCGTCTGACCCGTCTTGAAGTCCTTGCCCGCAATGGGCATCCTGGTCTGTTCGGCCAGCTGCCACATAGCAGGAATATTGACGGTAGTGTTAGGAGCACCCATGATGAACGGCGCACCCTCAGAGAGTGCGGCATAGGCGTAACACATGGACGGAGCGATGTGCGTGCGGTCGTCGGCACGCATGGCAGCCTCGAGGTCAGCCAGGCGGTAGTGCACCTGCTCGTTGACGGGGACGTAAATCTCCGTAGAAGCCGCCCACAGCACAACGATGCGCGAACAGCCGTTCTTCTGTCTGAAGTCGCGAATGTCCTGCCGCAGCTGCTCCACCATCTGCCAGCGGGTAGGTTCCTTCACCTCTCCACCGTCAGCCGTCAGCCGTTTCACGTTGTCGCCATCCAGACGCTTGGCATAGTTTCTGTCGAAAGCTGCCGGCATGGGGACAATCTGCTGCAGCTCGTCCCTTACGGGCAGGATGTCGCGCTCATCGAGCACCTCAGCATACATGGCTGCCTGAAAAGCGTTCTGCGGATAGACATCCCACGTGCCAAACACGATGTCGTCCAACTGCGCCAACGGCACGATGTCGGCAATGGGCAGATACTGCCTGGCTTCGCCGCGCCCCACGCGGATTTTCCCATATTGTGTGATGGAGCCGATGGGCTTTGCCAACCCCTTACGTGCCATCAGCACACCCGTCATGAATGTGGTAGCAACGGCTCCACAGCCTACAATCAATATTCCTAACCTGCCCTCAGCGGGCTTCACGTTGTTTCGTTTCATTCTGCTATAGATTTAAAAGTTCGTTTATGTCTGTTATATCTCCTTTCAACTGAATGGTCTGACAACCAGCCTGCTGAGCAGGGAGGATGTCGTTCTTCATGCTGTCGCCCACCACGGCAATGTGCTCAGGCGGCATGCCCAGAGCCTGGATGCCCAACTGGAAGATGCGCACATCAGGCTTGCGGATGCCAACGGCTGCCGACTCGATGACATGCTGGAAGATGTCCTCAAAGCCGAACTCACGCAACACGGCCGACAGGTTGCCGTAGAAATTGCTGACCAGCACCAGAGGGTAGCGCTCCTTCAGCTGCAGCAGCACCTCACGGCTGTGGGCCGTATGGTGGCACACCTGCGGATAGAGGTCGTCAAGCAAGGCTGTCTGATAAGCATGCGATTGTCCCAGAAAGCTCAACTGCAGAAGTATCTTCTTCGACAAGGTGGTACGGAAGGTGTCGTCAGCATGAATGAACGACTCACGGCCTAACAGCCGCTCCACGTGGACGTAAGCATCCTTGAACTGCTGCTCAGTAACAGGGACGCCTGCACGCTGATAAGCCTGCCACAGCATCTGAGCCCAGTGGCAGCCACCCGTATCGAGCGTTCCTCCGTAGTCGAAGATGAATCCCTGTATCTGCATGTTCATTGTCTGTTCATTTGTTGTCTTACACCATTCACTATGGCTACTGCCGCCTCTTCCCTGCATCGCGAGAAACTGGGCCAGTCGTTGAAGTCGATGACACACAGGCTACCGTCCTCACGTATGACGGCATCGCCGCCATAGACGGTCACGCCTGTAGCATGTGCAGCACGCTCAGCCTCAGCACGTAACTGGTTCTGGCGTTCGCAGAGCCTGTCACCGTCAGCATGATAGGCACGGAAGAACGACGTCCCCACCACGCCATAGAACTTGACCACGTCGCCCTCGACATGAGAGCTGACCACAAGGTCGCTGATACCACGCTGCAGAAAACGCTGTCTGGCAGTTTCCAACTCAGCCCTGCAGGGCACAAAGACCACGTCGTCGGCCGTCTGCGTACACGTATCGCCACGCTTCAGCCAGCAGGCTCCATCGCTATAGACGGGGGGCATCGTAACACCTGCCTGCCGCAGCCTCGTCTCCAACAGAGAGCGACGCCCACAAAGGCGGACACCAGCCGTTGCATTCAGCACCAGCGTGCCTTCATGCTCACATGCAGCCAGCAAATCGAGCAGACGGTTACTGCGCCCCATCGTCAGGACAAGCGGTGAAGACGGGATTGCCGTCACATCGTCCTCGTCACAGACGCAAACCTCACAGCCGTCTTCCGCCAGCAACTGACATACGGTCTCCATGATGGCAGCATCCTTCGCCGTCGAGCCAGGCGAGAATCTTGCCGCCCTGCGTATTGCTATGATGGATGTACTCTGCACGCCTTCAAGCTCATTTTACGGACAGCTCAACCCAGAATGTTGAGCCTTCACCCTCTTGCGAATCCACACCGACCTGACCATTCATACTCTGAGCCATCAGACGACTGATGGGAAGTCCCAGTCCTGTTCCAGGCACGAAATCGTCAAGTTTCACAAACTGTTCAAAAATCTGGGAACACTTATCGGCAGGAATGCCCTTGCCCGTATCGCGAACCCAGATGCGTATGTGGTCGTGGCCCAGCATGTCGTAACCCAGCATCACGCTGCCCTTGTCAGTAAACTTCAATGCATTCAGCATGTATTGGTTCAGGATTTCACCCACACGCGCACGGTCGCTGCGCAGCATCAGCTGCCCGTCACAGGGCATCACCTGGATTTCGACATTCGGATTCGTGTGGTGTAGCTTGTGAAGGTCAGCCTGCTCCTTCAACAGCATATAGAGGTTGAAATCCTCCATCTTGGGAGGCTTGATGCCTGCTTCCAACTTGGAGATATTGACAAGGTCGTCAATCATGTGCAACAACTTGTGGTTGTTCTCTTGTATGAGTGCCAACAGATGTTCGCGCTCCTCCTCCTCGCTGACCATCGGCAGAATGTCGCTGAAGCCGACAATGGCATTCAGCGGGGTGCGTATCTCATGACTGATATTGGCCAGGAAAGCAGACTTCAGACGGTCGCTTTCCTCGGCCTTGTTACGCGCCTCCGTCAGTTCGTCCTCAGTGCGTTTCTGCGCGTCAATACACATGGAGGTGCCCACGATGGTCAGCGGCTCACCGCCCTCATTACGCTGGGACACCATACAGAAAGACTCCTCCCATACATAGCCGTCAACGCCGACCGGATTATAGCGATACTGCACGGTGTATTCATCACGCCGGCCTTCATACATGTCACGCATACACTGATGAATGAACTCGCGGTCCTCTGGGGCAATACGCATGGAGAATTCTTTAACGGACATCTTGCCAGAACCTGCATAGGTAGAATACTCACGGTAATCGCTGTCGAAAGTTACCGTCAGCGAGGCAACGTCAATCTTCCATGTTGCAAGTTTCATGGTCTTCTGCACCATATCGAACTCGATATTGTGCTTACTCAGTGAATCCAACATGTCCATCTCCGCCTTCAGTCGCGCATGATCATGTCGCTGTAACCACAACAACAGACCGGCAACAACAATAGCAACGAATCCGACAATCCAAATCAGAACGTCAGTATTAAATGACATCAATAGCGTAATATATAACAGCAACATGGGCTTTCAGCTAATATAATTGTGGCAAAATTACGCAAATAATTTGGAATAATGAAATAAAAACGCGTTTTATTTTGCATTTTGAGTATTTTGAGCTACCTTTGCAACATATTTAATAAAAAAATGGAACAGAAATTTGAACTGATTGCCAAAACATTCATGGGTTTAGAGCCCGTTTTGGCCAAAGAACTGACCCAACTGGGGGCTAACGACGTACAAATCGGACGACGCATGGTGTCATTCACAGGTGACAAGGAACTGATGTATCGCGCCAATTTCCAACTGCACACTGCCATCCGTATCCTCAAACCCATCAAACACTTCAAGGCACGCTCGGCTGACGACGTATATAATGAGATTAAGAAAATGGACTGGACGGAGTATCTTGGCACAGACAAGACCTTCGCCGTCGATTCAGTGGTGTTCAGCGATGAGTTCCGCCATTCCAAGTTCGTATCGTACAAGGTGAAGGACGCCATTGTTGACCAATTCCGCGAGAAGACGGGCAAGCGTCCGAACATCAGCGTTGCTAATCCTGACCTTCGACTTCACGTCCATATTGGCGACGTGGCACCAGGAAAAAGCGAGTGTACATTGTGTTTAGACTCCAGCGGTGAGTCGCTGCATCGCCGCGGATACCGTCAGGAAAGCGTGGAGGCACCACTCAACGAGGTGCTGGCTGCCGGCATGATTCTGATGACTGGCTGGCAGGGAGAGACCGACTTCATTGACCCCATGTGCGGTAGCGGCACGTTACTCATTGAGGCTGCACTCATCGCCCACAACATGGCACCAGGTCTGTTCAGGAAGGAATATGCCTTCGAGAAATGGCCAGACTTTGACCGTGACCTGTTTGACACTATTTATAATGACGAATCACAGGAGCGTGAATTCAATCACCACATCTATGGCTATGACGTTGACATCAAGGCTGTTAACACGGCCCGCCTCAACGTACGCGCAGCCGGTCTGACAAAAGACATCACCATTACAGAACAGGACTTCAAGGATTTCCAACAGCCCAAGAACAAGGCTATCATGGTGACGAACCCTCCCTACGGCGAGCGTATCTCGACACCTGACCTGCTGGGTACCTATAAGATGATTGGTGAGCGCCTGAAGCACCAGTTTACAGGCAACGACGCCTGGGTGTTGAGCTATCGCGAAGAGTGTTTTGACCAGATTGGCCTGAAGCCCAGCATCAAGATTCCCCTCTACAACGGCTCGTTGGAGTGTGAGTTCCGCAAGTACCAGATGTTCGACGGAAAGATGAAGATTTTCCGTTCGGAGGGCGGTGTCGTGAAGTCGGAGGAGGAGAAGCGCCAGATGGCTGAGAAGCACCGTTTCAAGAAGGAACGTGAGTTCAAGAAACGCCTGGAAGAGCAGGAGGAGAACGAGGAATCCGACATCCGCTCGTTCAAGTTCCACTCGTTAGAAAAGAGAGAAGAGAGAAGAGTGGAAAGAAGAGAGTGGAAAGAGGAGAGAGGAGAGAGAAAAGACTCCAGAGATTCCAGAAAGTCAGGATTCTCAGGAAAGTCTGTTAGGCCCGACAGGAAATTCACCAAGCCGGGACGTGACTTCGGCAAAAAGAATAGGAGGTTCGACGATGAAGAAGATTAAAGTTTTAGCAGCACTCATTTGTCTGATAATGTCAGTGACCATGCAAGCTCAGGACAAACTCTTTACACTCGAAGACCTCAACTACGGAGGCAGCAATTACTACAGTCTGCAGCCAAAGAACATCTGGACGGTATGGTGGGGCGATGAACTGATGTACCTGGATGCCGAAGAGGGAGGAAAACTGGGTGCCGACAATCAGCGTACCACGTGTTTCAAATTGTCGGACATCGGCAACGGATGGCACAGCGCCTACTCTGCCGAATACCCCTACCCTGACCAGCCGCTCGTGCTGCTGAACAACAGACGACAGCGCATACTCTGGGACTTCGAGAAGAAAGAGACGGTATGGAGCCAGACGTCGCAGGGCGAACAACACAGCGACTGGACGAAAGCGTCGCGTGCCGTGGCCTACGTCAAGGACAACCAGCTCTACGTGCGCACAGCCGACAACAACGAGCATCAGCTGACCACTGACGGAAGCCGTGAGATTGTATATGGACAAACCGTTCACCGCAACGAGTTCGGTATTGAAAAGGGCACGTTCTGGAGCCCTGACGGTTTGCTGCTGGCCTTCTACCGCATGGATCAGAGCATGGTGGCAGACTATCCGCAAGTAGATATCTTCCACCGCGTAGCAGAATATGAGCCAGACAAATACCCCATGGCAGGCGAGACCAGCCATCAGGTGACCGTTGGCGTATATAACATCGATACAGGAAAAACTGTCTATCTGAAAGCCGGCGACCCCACAGACCGCTATTTCACCAACATTGCCTGGAGTCCAGACTCAAAGACTATCTATATGTTTGAGCTCAACCGTGACCAGAACGACTGTCGTCTCGTCAGTTACGACGCCGCGACGGGGGAGCGTCTGGCAGAGCTCTACCAGGAGACGTCCGACAAATACGTCGAGCCGCTGCACCCCATCCAGTTCCTGCCTTGGGATGCAGACAAGTTTATCATGCAGAGCCAGCGCGACGGCTATAACCACCTGTACCTCTATCAGAAGAACGGAAAACTGGTGCGCCAGCTGACACAGGGGGCATTTGTCGTTATGGATGTCCTGGGCTTCAACGCCAAGGAGAAAGCCATCATTATCCAAGCCAATCGCGAACATCCGCTTTGTCATAACCTGTATGCCGTCAGTACCAAGAACGGCCGCATGACACTGCTCGACAATGGTCGCGGCGTGCACAACGGAAGTCTGTCGGCTACTGGCATACGTCTCTTCGACAACTACACGGAGCCGGACGTGCCACGTAACATCGACGTGATTGACATTGCAGACCTCAAGCCGAAAGCCACGAATCTGCTGAAGGCAGAAGACCCCTGGAAGGCTGAGGGATTCCGCATTCCTACTTACGAGAGTGGAAGCATCAAGGCGGCTGACGGTGTCACAGACCTGTACTGGCGCATGGTAAAGCCTGCCGACTTCGACCCTACCAAGAAGTATCCGACGGTCATCTATGTCTATGGCGGCCCACATGCCAACAACGTACAGGCCTCCTACCGCTGGATGAGCCGTTCATGGGAGACCTACATGGCACAAAAGGGGTACATCACGTTCATACTCGACAATCGCGGCTCCCAGTATCGCGGACGCGACTTCGAGCAGGCAACCTTCCGACAGCTTGGACAGGTGGAGATGCAGGACCAGATGCAGGGCATTGAGTATCTGCGCACGCTGCCTTATATCGACATGGACCGCATCGGCGTACATGGCTGGTCGTTCGGAGGTTTCATGACCATCTCACTGATGACCACTTACCCTGACGTGTTCAAGGTGGGCGTGGCAGGCGGCCCTGTCATCGACTGGAAATGGTACGAGGTGATGTATGGCGAACGTTATATGGACACCCCCCAGACGAATCCGGAAGGCTACAAGCTGACATCGCTCATCCCCAAGGCCAAGAACCTGAAGGGCAAGCTGCAGATCATCAGCGGCTACAACGACGACACGGTGGTGCCGCAGCACTGTCTGACATTCCTGGCTGCCTGCATCGAGGCAGGCACACAGCCGGACTTCTTCGTTTATCCTGGTGAGTCCCACAACATGCGCGGTCATGCCAGTGTTCACCTGCACGAACGTATCACACAGTATTTTGAAGACTACCTGAAATGAAAGAAGAACAGATATTAGTACGCATCACAGGACAAGACCGTCCTGGCCTGACTGCCAGCGTCATGGGCATCCTGGCACAGTATGACGCGCAGATACTGGACATCGGTCAGGCCGACATCCACTCAACACTGTCGCTGGGCATCCTCATCCGCATGGACGAGATGAAGTCGGGACTGGCCATGAAGGAACTCCTGTTTAAGGCCACGGAACTGGGTGTGAACATCGGCTTCTCGCCCATCTCTGACGATGAGTACGAGGACTGGGTGGGCCATCAGGGAAAGAATCGTTACATCCTCATGGTCATGGGACGGCAACTGGAAGCCAGTCAGATTGCCGCTGCCACACAAATCATTGCCGACCAGGGGTTGAACATCGACAGCATCCTGCGACTCACAGGCCGTAAGAGCATCAAACAACCAGGCAAACACACACGCGCCTGCATACAGTTCTCGCTACGCGGCGAGCCGCAGAACCGTCAGGAGCTGCAGTCGAAGCTGATGCACCTGTCAAACGACATGGGCATCGACTTCTCGTTCCAGCGTGACGACATGTTCCGACGCATGCGTCGCCTCATCTGCTTCGATATGGACTCCACACTCATTCAGACGGAGTGTATCGACGAACTGGCCGAACGTAACGGTGTCGGGGCAGAGGTAAGGGCTATCACAGAGAGCGCCATGCGTGGGGAGATAGACTTCAAGGAGAGTTTTACACGACGTGTGGCATTGCTGAAAGGCCTCGATGTCAGCGTCATGCAGGACATTGCCGAACACCTGCCCATCACGGAAGGCGTCGATCGGCTGATGTCCATTCTGAAGACCTGCGGCTACAAGATTGCCATCCTCAGTGGCGGATTCACCTATTTCGGAGAGTACCTGCAGCGTCGCTATGGCATTGACTATGTCTATGCCAACGAACTGGAGATTGACGAAAACGGTAAGCTGACGGGCCGTTACGTGGGAGAGATTGTCGATGGACACCGCAAGGCTGAGCTACTCAAGCTCATTGCACAGGTGGAAAAGGTCAATCTGGCACAGACCATCGCCGTAGGCGACGGTGCCAACGACCTGCCGATGATTTCGCAAGCCGGACTCGGCATTGCCTTTCACGCCAAACCGCGTGTCGTGGAGAATGCCAAGCAGAGTATCAACACCATCGGACTCGACGGTGTGCTCTACTTCCTGGGATTCAAGGACTCATACCTCGGTGAACAGGGTAAATTATAAGATAACGTAATAACGATATAACGACGATGAAAATATTACTGTTAGGCAGTGGCGGCCGTGAACACGCGCTGGCCTGGAAAATTGCTCAGAGCAAAAAATGTGAGAAATTGTATGTGGCCCCAGGCAATGCGGGCACAGGAAACATCCCCCTTCAGAAGGAGGGAAGTCAGGAATACTCCCAAAACGTTCCGATGAAGGCTGACGATTTCGAGGCCATCAAGACGTTCTGCGTGGAGAAGCAGATTGACATGGTGGTGGTTGGCCCTGAAGACCCGCTGGTAAAGGGTATCTACGACGATATGAAAGCCGACGCTAGGACACAGCACATTCCCGTCATCGGTCCGTCGAAGGCCGGTGCCGTGCTCGAAGGGTCGAAGGACTTTGCCAAGGCCTTCATGCAGCGTCACCACATTCCCACTGCGCGCTATGAGACGTTCGACGGAGAGCATCTCCAGGAAGGCCTGGCCTATCTGGAACAACTGGAAGCCCCCTACGTCCTCAAGGCCGACGGCCTCTGTGCAGGTAAGGGTGTGCTCATCGTACCCACTCTCGACGAGGCCAAGCACGAACTGAAGGAGATGCTGGGCGGCATGTTCGGCAACGCCTCGGCACGCGTTGTCATCGAGGAATTCCTCAGTGGCATAGAGTGTTCGGTCTTTGTGCTCACTGACGGTCAGCACTATCAGATTTTGCCTGAGGCAAAGGACTACAAGCGCATCGGCGAGCACGACACGGGTCTGAACACTGGCGGTATGGGAAGCGTCAGCCCTGTACCCTTTGCCACCAAGGAGTGGATGCAGAAGGTGGAAGACCGCATCATACGTCCTACCGTCGAGGGTCTGCTGGAGGAAGGCATTGACTATAAGGGATTCATCTTCTTCGGACTCATCAACGTGAAGGGAGAACCGATGGTCATTGAGTACAACTGCCGCATGGGCGACCCTGAGACAGAGAGCGTTATGCTCCGTCTGAAGAGTGACATCGTGGAGCTATTCGAGGGTGTGGCACAAGGCAATCTCAACGAACATCCCGTGGAGTTCGACGAACGTGCAGCCGTCTGCGTCATGCTGGTCAGCGGAGGTTATCCTGAGGCTTACAAGAAAGGTTACGAAATTACGGGCATCGACCAAGTGGAGGGCAGCATTGTCTTCCATGCCGGAACGACATTCGCCACTCCCTCGGAGGGGACTGGCGAGGTTCAGGTTGTCACCAACGGCGGACGCGTCATTGCAGTCTCCTCCTATGGCAAGGACAAGGCTGAGGCCCTGCAAAAGTCGTTTACCGAGGCACAGAAAATCAATTTTACAGACAAATACTTCCGTCGTGACATCGGAGCAGACTTGTAAATGGCAAAACGCACACAAAACATTGTAGCAGAAAGCCGCATAGCACTGCCCACAACGGCCGTCTATGCACTCATTGTCTGGCTCATGGCAGGGTTGATTGGCTCAAACCTGTGGATACAGCTATGCTGCACGACATTGGCAACCTACCTGATGGTGGAGCTGAACAACCAGAATGCCCTCATCCGCATTTACTCGCGCATGGTCAGCTGTGCCTTCATGGTACTCTCATGTGCCGGATGCTTCCTCTTCCCTTCCATGAAGGCTGCCTTGGGACTGGTGTGCTTTACCGCCTTTCTGCTCCTGTTTGCCAAAACCTACCAGAACCGTCGTTCGTCAGGCACTACACTCTGCGCCTTTGCCATGCTCGGACTGGCCAGTCTGATTCATGTCCACGTGCTCTTCTTCGTCCCCCTATTCTGGGGGTTCATGATCTTTAAGATTCAGACCTTCTCTTTGCGAACGCTGACGGCATCCTTCTTGGGCATACTCCTACCCTATTGGTTCATAGCGCCTTATCTGGCTTGGACGGGCGACTTCACGCCATTGCTTGAGCACCTTGACCAACTGGGCTGGGGCACCTTCTCCTACGACTATTCGACGATGTCCAGCGGCGAGCTGTTGTTTTACGCCCTGCTACTGATAGTCATCATCACGGGAACCGTCCATTACCTGCGCACGCGCTATAAGGATAAGATTCGCACGCGTATGTTGTTTGACTGCTTCCTCATCACGGCATGGGTGGCAGCCATACTCGTGGTGCTGCAGCCCCAGCACACAACGCTCCTCATTCCTATGCTCATCGCTTGCGTCAGCACGCTCATCGGACATTTCCTGGCACTGACCAACACGCGCTGGACGAACATCGGCTTCTGGGCCATCACCACACTAACAGTGTTTATCACAGTCTATAACCTATGGACGCTTTCATAGAATTACTTACCGAGTGGGGCTATGGCGGGCTGTTCATAGGCGCCATCCTGGCAGGCAGCGTGCTTCCCTTCAACAGCGAAACGGTGATGGCCGCACTCTATGTGGCAGGCCTGGATCCGTTGTGGCTCCTTGTCTGGGGAACGCTAGGCAACTTCGTTGGCTCCGTCATCAACTACTTCGTGGGGCGCATGGGAAAGATGGAGTGGATAGAGCGGTTCCTGAGAATCAAACGCGAGAAACTGGAGCGTGCCCAGCGGTGGGTAGGCAAGTATGGCGCATGGATGGGTCTGCTGGCATGGATTCCGCTTTTAGGCAGTGCTATCACCGTTGCCCTCGGGCTTATGCGCTCAAACATGCCCCTGACGTTCACGGCCATCTTTGCAGGCAAACTCATCCGCTACATCCTCGTCATCTACGGTACGAGTCTGTTCCTTTGAGTTAAATTATTAAAAAACTCCACTCCACACCCTTAACCCTCCACTTTTTTTCGTACCTTTGCGTCGTGTTTTAAATAAACATTATTTATAAATAATAGGAAAACGAATGAAACAATTTAGACTGGTGGATAACGCAATGGGCTGGCTGGCATTCCTGATTGCCGCCTTCTGCTACATCTCCACCATCGAACCTACCGCATCGTTCTGGGACTGCCCGGAATTCATCTCTACAGGTTACAAACTTGAAGTCGGACACCCGCCTGGAGCACCGTTCTTCATGCTTACTGCCAACTTATTCTCACAGTTTGCAAGCGACCCCAGTCAGGTGGCATGGTGGGTCAACACCATGAGCGCACTGCTCTCGGCCGTCACCATTCTGTTCCTGTTCTGGACCGTCACGCACCTGGTACGCCGGTTGCTCATTGACCGCTGGGAAGAGCTGACCGTAGCCAAGATGATTGCCATCGAGGCATCAGGACTGGTGGGTGCACTCATCTATGCCTGGAGCGATACGTTCTGGTTCTCTGCCGTCGAGGGTGAGGTGTATGCCTACTCGTCGGCCTTTACTGCCGTGGTGTTCTGGCTCATTCTGAAGTGGGAAGACCATGCCGACGAGCCGCATGCCGACCGCTGGCTGGTGCTCATCTTCTACATGACGGGACTCAGCATTGGTGTACACCTGCTGAACCTGCTCTGTCTGCCGGCCATCGTGCTCGTGTGGTACTACAAGCGCTACCAGCAGCAAGACCCGAAGAAGGACCTGAAGGGCTCGCTCATCGCACTGGGCATCTCGGTCATCATCCTCGCTGCCGTGCTCTACGGCGTTGTACCTGGCATCGTGCGCGTGGGCGGATGGTTCGAGCTGTTCTTCGTCAACACACTGGGCTGTCCCTTCAATACAGGCGAGATCATCTATATGGTACTGCTCATTGGTGCCAACATCTGGGCCATCTACGAGACTTACACCAACCGCAGCCAACTGCGCCAGAACATTGCGTTCACGCTTTCCGTCGGACTGCTGGGTATCCCCTTCACCGGCTGGAGCCTGCTGTCAACGCTGTTCGGCTTTGTCGTCCTGGCTGCCATCTTCTTTATTCTGCAATACAAGCGCTCTGGCAAGCCCTTCATCAGCCCACGCATCAAGAACACGTCATTGCTCTGCATGCTCATGCTGATCATCGGCTACTCGTCGTATGCCGTCATCGTCATACGCTCGGCTGCCAACCCGCCTATGGACCAGAACTCACCCGAGGACTTCTTCACGCTGGGCGAATACATGGGACGCGAGCAGTACGGCACACGTCCGCTGTTCTACGGACAGGCCTACACGTCGCAGGTGGAGCTGAAGACTGACGGAAACTACTGCAAGCCCGTAGTGAAAGAGGGCGATCCCGTCTATCAGCGCAAGGAGAAAGCCTCGCAGGACGAGAAGGACCAGTACGAAATCGTACGCACGAAGGATGAATACAAGTACGCACAGAATATGCTGTTCCCACGTATGTACGACGCCGGCCACGCCCAGTCGTACGAGCAGTGGATGAACGGTGTCAGCGGTACGGAGGTGCCCTACGACCGCTGCGGCGAGCAGATGATGGTGAAGGTGCCGTCACAGATTGACAACATCTGGTTCTTCATCACCTACCAGTGCAACTTCATGTACTGGCGCTACTTCATGTGGAACTTCGCCGGCCGACAGAACGACATCCAGGGCAACGGCGAGCCCGAGCACGGCAACTGGATTACCGGCATCCCGTTCCTCGACAACGCACGTCTGGGCAACCAGGACAACCTGCCCGACGCCCTGAAGGAGAACAAGGGACATAACGTATTCTACTGCCTGCCGCTCATACTCGGACTCATCGGACTCTTCTGGCAGTCGCTCATGAAGCAGCAGAAGGGCATACGCCAGTTCTGGGTGGTGTTCTTCCTCTTCTTCATGACCGGTCTGGCCATCGTCATCTACCTGAACCAGACGCCCAACCAGCCACGTGAACGCGACTACGCATACGCCGGCTCGTTCTATGCCTACGCCATCTGGTGCGGCATGGGCGTGGCAGCCATCTACGACGTGCTGCGCCGCTTCGCCAAGAAGCATGAGGCAGTGGTTGCCGCTCTCTGCGGCGTTGCCGCCCTGCTGGTTCCCATACAGATGGTCAGCCAGACGTGGGACGACCACGACCGCTCTGGCCGTTACACCTGCCGCGACTTTGGCCAGAACTACCTGATGTCACTGCAGCAGCAGGGCTATCCCATCGTCTTCACCAATGGCGACAACGACACCTTCCCGCTCTGGTACAACCAGGACGTAGAAGGCGTACGCACCGATGCCCGCGTCTGCAACCTCAGCTACCTGCAGACCGACTGGTACATCGACCAGATGTGCCGTCCGGCCTACGACTCGCCCAGCGTGCCCATCACGTGGCCACGCATACAGTATGCGGGCCGTGCCAACGACTACGTCCAGATAGTGCCTGAGGCCAAGGCTTACATCAAGGAACTCTACAAGACCTATCCCGACGAGGCGAAGGCCATGTTCGGTGACGAGCCGTTCGAGCTGAAGAACGTATTGAAATACTGGGTGCTGGGCGACGTCACCGACCAGCAGCGCGAGGTGATGAAGCTCATCATGGGCGAAAGCAACCTCCACATCATTCCCACCGACACGCTCTACATGACCATCGACAAGGAGGCCGTGCGTAAGAGCGGCATGATGCTCCAGGGCGACTCCATCCCCGACCGCATGGTCATCTCGCTTAAGGGCCACGGAGCACTCTACAAGAACGACCTCATGATGCTCGAGATGATTGCCCAGTGCAACTGGACACGCCCCATCTACGTGGCTATGACCGTAGGTTCTGACAACTACATGAACCTGGGCGACAACTTCGTGCAGGAGGGTCTCGTGAACCGCATCACGCCGTTCACCACCAACGCACCGGGAGCTGAGAACTTCGACATCGACAAGACCTACGACGTGGTAATGAACCGCTTTAAGTTCGGCGGGCTCGACAAACCGGGGCTCTACCTCGACGAGACCGTCATGCGTATGTGCTACACCCACCGTCGCATCTTCGCACAGCTCGTCAGCAAGCTCGTGGAGGCAGGACGTTACGACGAGGCCAAGAAAGCCCTCGCCTACAGCGAGAAGATGATTCCGTCGTTCAACGTTCCCGACTGCTACGACTCAGGCACGCTCGAACTCACCCACGCCTACGCTGCCGTCGGCGACAAGAAGATGACCAAGGAGCACCTCACGAACCTCTGGAAGCGCTCGTCGCAGTTCATCAGCTACTACTACAATCAGGACGAGACGTGGTTCGTGTCGTCACAGCGTGAGTTGCTCGTCAACTTCTACGTGCTCGAGCAGTGTGCCGACATCATTCAGGCCACCGATCCCTCGTGGGCCAAGGAGCTGAAGGTCATGGACTTCGTCAAGCCCATGTGGAAGAACTCCGTCGCCGTGATTCAGCAGAACATGGCCAGCGGACGCATCCTCTCGGCTGATGACGTGAACTACCTGCACTTCTTCGTGCTGCAGCACCTGAACATGATCATGGAGTCCACCGACAGCAACGAGAGCGGAACCTACACCGAGGAGCTCATCAAGCTCATGGGCACCTACAAGAATATGGGAGGTAACTTGAATTAGGAGTTATGTTTATAGAACAACCGGCAAAATGGCTGCGATGGCTCTTTCCAAAAGCCATCTGGAGAATGGACCCGACAGAGAAGGCCGTCTATCTGACCTTCGACGACGGCCCTATCCCCGAAGCCACGCCGTTTATTCTCGACACGCTCAAGGCCTACGACGCCAAGGCCACCTTCTTCATGGTGGGCGACAACGTCGCCAAGTACCCCGAGTTGCTGGAGCGCATCAAGGCCGAGGGCCATCAGGTGGGCAACCACACCCACAACCACCTCGGAGCCTTCAAGCACTGGGCGGTGACTTACATCATCAACACCTTCAGAGCCAACGAGCTCATCCACGCCCACCTCTTCCGTCCGCCCCACGGGCTCATGCGCTGGAGCGAATACTATTGGCTGCGCAAGGACTTCAAGATTATCATGTGGGACCTCGTCACGCGCGACTACTCCAAGTGGATGACTGCCGACGACGTGGTGAACAACGTGAAGCGCTATGCCCGCAACGGCAGCATCATCACGTTCCACGACTCGCTGAAGAGCATCGACAAGCTGCAGAAGGCGCTGCCCGAGTCACTCCAGTGGCTCCGTCAAGAGGGCTATGCCTTCAAGACGTTTGACTGACAAACACTTTAAAACCTAATAAATATGATTGACGTAAAAGAAACATTAGCCTCAGCAGAGGAACGCATGGAGATGGCGGCCATGTTCTTGGAAGAAGAGCTCAACCGCATCCGTGCAGGACGTGCCAACGTAGCCATCCTCGATGGCGTGCGCGTAGAGTCGTACGGTTCAAAGGTCCCCTTGAACCAAGTAGCAACCGTTAACTGCCCCGATGCCCGTACCATCGCCATCAAGCCCTGGGACAAGAAGCAGATTCGCGACATCGAGAAGGCCATCATGGACAGTGACGTGGGCATCACGCCCGAGAACAACGGCGAGATTATCCGCCTGGGCATCCCCCAGCCCACTGAGGAGCGTCGTCGCGACCTGGTGAAACAGTGCAACAAGATTGCCGAGCGTGCCAAGGTTGAAGTGCGCAACGTGCGCGGCGACATCAAGGAAAAGCTCAAGAAAGCCATCAAGGACGGACTCTCCGAGGACAACGAGAAGGACGCCGAGCTCGACCTGCAGAAGCTGCACGACAAGTTCATCAAGAAGCTCGACGAGCTGATTGAGGCCAAGAACAAGGAGATTATGACCGTATAGACCTCCACCCCTGACGCAACGTCATCCGCAGTTTTTACGGATGACGTTGCATTTTTCTTCAAAAGTTATACGCGTTTCAGAATTTATTTGTACTTTTGTAGCGCAATTCTGGAAAGAGTTGCCCGTAAAGGTGCACTTAACCGTGCTTAATTGAGAATGTGAGTGAGAATCTCCGACTGTCCCGCAGCAGTGAACTCCATTATGGCCCGAAGCAAGATGCCATTGCCCATTTGGACGAGAAGGCGCTTCGAGGTGGAGGAAAGTCTGAAGACCAGCCTTTGTCGGTAACCAGCCGAATGCTCTCGATGTAAGGGCGTTAGGCACAACCGTATTTTTGTGGGATTATGAAACATGAATCAATTGTCGTAGTTTACGACAGCTGTCAGGCTATTGCTGAAGACATAGCCGACAAATTGGGTGCTGAAACTGTCAGCGTCCAGAGTGTGAACGTCCGTCAGGTGGAGAACAGCCAGAGCCTCGTGCTGGCCATTGAGCTGCAGGCCGACGGTCAGCCGACTGCACACTGGCAGTACGCCTGCCAGACCATGCATGGCGTCAGCCTTACCGGTAAGAACATCGCCCTCTTCGTAGCCATGGGAAACAAGGTGGACCACGGGCGGGCTGTCGAAGCCATCTGCAGCCAGCTCAGAAGATGCGGAGCCCACATCGTCGGCGACCAGCTCTTCGTCAGTTCTCCTGAGTGGAACCTCGACCACTGGGTATGCACCGTTTCACCAAACCTTTAACCCTAAAACCACGCCATCATGCAATACATGTTCATTGTAGCCTTCGAGTTCGTGGTTATCTTCGTCGGCGTAGCCCTGTTCGTCAGGTATTACAACCACAAACATTAGGCAAGCGAAACAACAACAGATGCTGACCGCCGGTAATATTATCGGTGGTCGTTGCCGTTGTTAGCTATGGAGAGAAAGGGCAGAATTGACAAATTGTAACTAAATAACACGAAATTCACACCAAACAGAAGCAAAATGACATACTTTTCTTATTAATTGTTTACAAAACGTTAGTTTAGCGAACGTTTTACAAACAAAATGCCAATCATCGCAACGGCTGTTCCTTCAAAAAGTAGTACCTTTGCAGCGCGAAACAAAATAACCATATACATAAAAAGGAAACGTTATGAAGGTAAAAAGACGTTGGATAAGCCTGATGACAGCGATGACTCTGATTGCCGTCGCAGGGTTGGCGGTGGGAGAACCGTCGTTTGAGTGTGATTGGTCGGTGATTTCCGCCGCTGATGTGGCGTGGCTCATCACAGCCACGATTTTCGTGCTGATGATGACGCCCGGACTGTCGTTCTTCTATGGTGGCATGGTGGGTGCTAAGAATGTCATCTCAACCATGCTGCAGTCGTTTATCGCCATGGGACTGATTTCAGTGCTGTGGGTGGTGGTTGGCTTCTCGCTGTGCTTCGGTGACGACATCGGCGGGGTAATTGGCAATCCACTAACGTTCCTCATGTTCCACGGTGTAGGGGCCGAGGTCTATACGACGCCTGCAGGCAACATCCTCGGTGGAGCGACTATTCCTTTGGCATTGTTCGCACTGTTCCAGATGAAGTTTGCCATCATTACACCGTCGCTTATCACCGGCTCGTTTGCCGAGCGCGTCCGCTTCTCGGCGTACATGTTCTTCATGATGTTCTTCTTCTTCATCATCTACTGTCCGCTGGCGCACATGACGTGGCATCCCGAGGGACTGTTCATGAAATGGGGCGTCATTGACTTTGCCGGTGGCATCGTAGTACATGCGTCAAGCGGTGTGGCAGCACTGGCAGGAGCCATCTTCCTCGGACGGCGTCAAGCTGATACCCGCAAGAGTGAGCCGGCTAACATCCCCTTTGTACTTCTGGGAGCAGCCATGTTGTGGCTGGGTTGGTTCGGCTTCAATGCGGGTTCGTCATTGCATGCCGACGGTCAGGCCGTCAAGGCTTTCCTGAACACGAACACTGCCTCGGCTACAGCCATGATGACGTGGATATTCTTCGACTGCCTGCGTGGACGCAAGCCGTCGGCCATGGGTGCCGCCGTGGGTTGCGTGGTCGGTCTGGTGGCCATCACGCCGTCAGCAGGCTATGTGACCGTTGGACAGAGCATCTTCATTGCCTTCGTCATCACGCTCATCTGTAACATCGCCGTCTATTGGCGTTCGCACTCAAGGATTGACGATGCACTCGACGTGTTCCCCACGCACGGCACAGGCGGTATCTTCGGTACGGTGCTGACAGGTATATTCATTCAGGAGGGACTCATTGCAGGCACGTGGGAAGGCTTTGTCATTTTCCTCTACCATCTGCTGGCAATCGTCATTGTCTTCGTCTATACCTTCGCCATGAGCTGGCTGGGCTACAAGCTCATTGACAAGCTGATTCCCATGCGTGTTTCCGCCTATAGCGAAAAGGTCGGCCTCGACTTCTCACAACACGATGAGCACTATGGTCTTGCCCACATCGGCGAGCGCGAGTTGGCAGAATACGAGGAGCACATCAAGGAGAAAAACAGCAAGAGTTAAATATCACCAGCCGCCAGGACCGCCACCGCCGGGACCGCCGCCAGGCCATCCTCCGCCGCCTGTATAGGACGTGAGGTCAACGGATGAGCCACCAGTATAGGTAGCGTCGATATAGCCGACCCCGTCGAAGATGCTGGTGCCGCTGCCTACGGTAACACCGCTCTTCAATGTGGGCTTCGAGGCTCCGCTGACGACGAACGTATTACCACCACTGGATGGGGTCTTGAAGACGAACGTCTCGCTGCCTACGGTCATGGCATACCACGTATTCTTACTCCACGACGAGGCCTGATAGCACGCCTGCGTGAGTTGTGCACCGTTCTCCAGTCCGCCGATGGCAATGATGGTGCCGCCAGTGACATAGAGCTTCTTCTGCTCCTCGCTGTTGGCATCGATGGCTACCTCGGGCGTTGTGGTGCCGATGGCATATACCAGTCCACCTTTAATATATACGTTTCCGTTGGCGTCGATGCCGTCATTGCCGGTAGAGCGCGCATAGACGTAGCCGCCGCTGATGGTCAGGTCGCCGGCATTGCTCAGGCTCTTCGTGTCGTCGTTATACGAGGCATTGATGGCATCGTCCGAGGCGTTGACGGTCAACTGTCCGCCCGTGATGTCTATCGAGGTCTTGCTCTCGATACCCTCGCCGCCAGTACCTGTGGTGGTGACGCTGATAATAGCGTTGTCGCTGATAGTGATGGCACCGTCAACCTTAATGCCCTTGGGCGATGACTTGTAGTCGCTGTCGTAGCGCTCGAGTTGCTGCGAGCTGGTACAGATGCTGAGCGTGCCGCTCGACGATGCCACAACGGCATTGCCGCTGGTCTTCACAACCACCGTGCCACCCATAGCGGTGAATGTTCCGTCAACGTTGATGCCCTTGCCGCCAGCACCTGTGCTGGTCAGGCTGAGCGTACCGCCGCTGATGGTCATGTTGCCGTCAGCGCCCAGACAGGCCGAGGCCTTGGTCTTCACCTTGTCGCTGTCCCACACGCCGCCGCCAGTGGTCTTCACGGTGATGTCGCCACCGCTTATCTTCATGTCGCCCTCGCCCTTGATGCCCTTGGCAGCATTGGCCGTGACGGTGATGTTGATGGTACCACCCTCGATATAGACATTGCCGCTGTCCTCATCTTCATGGTCGGTGGTCTCGCCCGTCGAGGCGTCGCCGTCCAGGTCGCACTGGATGCCGTCGTCCTGCGTGCCGCTGATGTTAATCGTGCCGCTCTCCATGAGGAAATACTCGGCACAGTTGATGCCGTCACCCACAGCCGAAGTTACGTTGATGGTGGCGTTCTTGATGGTGAAGTACTCGCCTGTCTTGATGCCGTGCTTCACGTTACCCACCACGTTCAGCGTACCCTTCTGCGCGAACTCGGCATGTCCCTTGATGTAGAGGCAGCCTTTCTGTGAGCCAGTAGAAGCATCGCTGAGCGTGTTGGTCGTTCCTGTTACAATCTTTACCTTAATACGTTTACCATTCTGGATGTGTACGGCAGCACCGCTATACACCGGCGTCGCGTTGGTCAGCGTCAGGCCGTTCAGCTCTATCGTAGCCTTGTACGAACCCGACATATAGAACTCGCCGTCGCTGCTCGTGCCGCTCAGCGTGTAGGTGATTTCCTCAGCCAGGTCGTCGCTCTGGGCTATCGACACATGTGCCCCGCTGACCGTCGGCGTGACGTACTGCGCAATATTGCCAGCTACGGTAACACTTGCCGATGAGCCGTTATAGGTCACGGCAATGGCACCATCTGTAACCTTTGTGTTATCTACAGTCATCGCTGTGATGTCGGCCAGCGAAAACGTCTTGCCCATGATGGTCACGGTCGATCCGTCGGCGTAGGTCATCTCGCCCGTCTGCGAAGCGGGAAACAGGTAGGTCACGCTGCCCACCTTGACATTCAGTGTCTGCGCCCCGGCTGCTATCGTCAGCACGAGGGCTATCATAGAGAATAATATACGCTTCATTTCATGATCAATTTATGGGTTCCCGTCTTCGTCTTCACAATATACACACCCTTGGACAGCTGTGACCTGTCAACCACTTTGCCCTGCAGGTCGTAAAAAGTAGCGGTAGCAAAATCTTCACTGTTCACGCTCAGCTGTTCACTGATGCCTGTCGCTTCGTCGGATGTCGAGAAGTACATCTTGCTCAGGTTCGTCAGCGTGAACGACTGCGAGCCAGCAGTCAGAGTAGTACCGCTGATGCTCAGCGTCAGTCCTTCGACGGATACCGAGGCCTTCGCTCCGTCCGTCGTCTCAAAAGTCAGGTAAGTATAGTCCCCCTCGAGCTTGAGAGAGGTCGGGAGAGCAGGGGTGAGGCTGGCCTGCGCCGTCAGCGTCCCTACCAGAATTGTCAGTAACAATAAAATCTTCTTCATATCACGTAATTGTCTGTTAATTTGTTTGCAAAAGTAAAGATTATCGGGGCTTTTACCAAGATTTTTCAACGAACACCCCGATTTATTCAACGAACGCCTCAGCGAATCACAACGCTCTTGCCGTTTTTGCCTACAGGACTTTGGGCTACAAAACAATTTCCATTGTCGTTTTTTGAACCTTCATGCCCATGTTCCTGTAGAAGCTTAACGCAGCATCGTTGCCCTCCCATACATTCAGGGTGATATTGTTGCAGCCAATGGACTTCGCATAGTCATGGACAAACTCATATAACGCCTTGCCAACGTGCTGGCCGCGAGCCTTTTCGTCCACGCAGATGTCATCAATATACAGCGTCTTGATATCCTCCAGCAGTTTGTCATCCCTGACTTCGGTTATCATGCAGAAAGCATGGCCCAAGACCGCCCCATCCTCAAAGACAAAGATGGGTTTGCTGTCATCCCCGAGCAAGTCCTCAAGTTCCTGCTCATTATACTTGGTCGTGTTCGGCTTGAACAAGTCAGGACGTATCACATGATGTACCATATCCACTTGATGCAGCAGTTCGATGATACCTGGTATATCTCTTTTTTCAGCTTTTCTTATCATAGCTCTCGCAAAATTTAATGGCAAAGTTACGAAAAAAAGGAGAATATTTCGTAACTTTGTACCCAAGAATTAACAAAAGTTGAATCTTATAACAACTCAGCCAATCATGCAAGGGAAAAGGGCAATCGTAATAGGAGCATCGTCTGGTATTGGACTGGAGGTGGCAAAACTTCTGATTGAACAAGGCTGGACGGTAGGTGTTGCTGCACGACGTGTGGAACTGCTGCAAGGCATTGGTGCTGCTGCCTGTGAGCGTATAGATGTTACGACCAATGAGGCAACCGAAGCGTTACAGCAGCTAATCGGGAAGATAGGAGGCATGGACCTGTTTTTCTACGCTTCGGGCATTGGCAAGCAGAACAGGGATTTGACAGAGGACATCGAGCTGGCTACGATGCAGACGAATGGTGTGGGCTTTACGAGAATGATTGGTGAGGCATACAGGTACTTCGCCAGTCATGGAGGGGGACACATCGCTGCCATCACATCCATTGCCGGAACAAAGGGACTTGGCCCTGCCCCATCCTACTCTGCCACAAAAGCCATGCAGAACGTCTATCTTCAGGCTCTCGAACAACAAGCGCTGAGCCGCGGGCTGAACATTCGCTTTACAGACATACGCCCGGGCTTTGTTGACACCGCTCTGCTCAGTGGCGACTTCCATTACCCCATGATGTTGCAGCCTGGGGCTGTCGCCAAGGAGATAGTGTATGCCATCAACCACAAGAAGCACATCCGTGTTATCGATTGGAAATACCGCATCATGACAGCCTTTTGGCGCAGGATTCCACGATGGCTGTGGCGCAGATTCAAATTATAGCTTCCACTTCCATCATCCCGTATTCTTCCACTTCACATCATTACTTGCTCTTCAGCGACAGGCTGGCCGTGGGCAACGAGCTCTTGATGCTCACGTTGACGGAGCCTTTCTTCTGCGTGCTGCGAACAACGAGGAGAGCGCGACCCTTCCACGTCTTTACACGCGGCGAGGTGTAGGGCTCTGTATCCTTCAGGTCGGCAGAGGCGAAGGCCAGCAGCGTACCTGCTCCCTTGACTGTGGCCTCGCAGTCAATGGCAGCTTCGGGGACGAGTGTGCCTTGCTTGTCAAGAACTTCAATGTTGATGAAGGTAAGCGACTGTCCGTCGGCTGTCATGACGGTGCGGTCGGGGGTGAGGCGCAGACGTGCCGGTTCGCCGGCGGTGCAAAGAAGCGTCCCCATTCCGCTAGCCTCAGCATGTAGTATTCCTGGTTCGTAGTTAACAGTAAATACGGCTTTGTACTCTGTCTCGCGGCTCACCTGCTTCGTGCCGATGAGTTTATCGTTCAGATAGAGTTTTACCTCAGGAGCCTTAGTATAGACCTCCACTTCGATGGGCTTACCTTCCCAGCCGGGCCATGTCCATGACTCCCATGTGGGCCAGACACTCCACATCGTCGTGTGAATCTCGCCGTGGTAGCCGTTGGGCTCTTTTACGGCGAGGTGAAGTACAGAGGGGAATTCGCCCGTATAGGCATCTTTCCACAGCATCTCACGATAATGACTGATGGGTTTCCTCCAGCCGGTGATGTCAACGTCGCCGCAGGGAGCGCCGTGCCATTCGGGCTGTCCGCCCTCAATCCACGATTCGCCCTCGCGCTCACCTTTATAGTAGTTACGACCTATGCCGCTCTCGCCCAGATAGTCGAGACCCGTCCACACGATGTCGCCCACGACGTAGGGGAAATCGTGGGTTACCGCCCAATTCCTGAAGGCGTCGCGCGGATAGCTCTCCGTCTGCCAGATGATGCGCTTGGGGTCGCGCTGGTGGTCAGAGGCGTGCTTGAATATCATGTAGTTGTAGCCCACCACATCGAGCACCTCGGCATGCGGGTCATAGATTTCCCAGTCGCGGTCCCAGGCACAGAGGGCCTCGGTGACAGGGCGTGTCTGGTCCCATTCGTGAATGGCCTGCTTCATCAGTCGTGCGGTATAGACCACACGGATGTCCTTGCGCTCGATGACCTCGTTGCCGATACTCCATGAGATGATACTCGGGTGGTTGCGGTCGCGCTGCACCATAGCACGGATGTCCTCGCGATAGCAGGAGTCGATGACGGTCGAGTAGTCGTAGGGATTCTTCTGCGTACGCCAGCCGTCGAAGGCCTCGTCGATGACGAGCATACCCAGCGAGTCGCAGGCGTCAAGGAAGGCGCGCGTCGTGGGGTTATGGCTGGCACGGATGAGGTTGAAGCCCGCTTCCTTCATCTGGCGCACCTTACGGATTTCGGCATCGTCGAAGGCCATTGCACCCAGCACACCGTCGTCGTGGTGTACGCAGGCGCCGTTGATGAGCATCTTCTTGCCGTTGAGCATAAAGCCGTTCTCAGCGTCGAACGAGAACGTGCGGATGCCATAACTGACATTTCTTTCGTCAATAACTTGACCGTTCTCCTCGATTGCCACATGAGCCTGATACAGATATGGTGAGTCAGGAGACCATAATCGAGGATTGTCCACCATGTAGAAGGCTTGATAATCGACTGCCTCTCCAGATGCCAGTGTGATATGACTTCTTTTGCCGTTGACTATCAGTGATAGTTTACGCTGATGGTCCGACTCGTTCACTATAGCTACATTCACATTCACCTTGGCAGAGTTTTTTGTTATCTTGTCGGTGGTGACAAACACTCCGTTCTCGGCAATGTGCAGCTTGGGGCTGGTTTCCAGCCACACGTGGCGGTAGATGCCGGAACCTGAGTACCAGCGACAGTTAGGCTGCTCAGAGTTATCTACCTTTACGACAACCTCGTTCAGACCATCAGCCTTCTGCCTTCCGCCTTCAGCCTTCAAGAAAGGCGTGATGTCAACGGTAAACGGCGTATAGCCATAGTGATGCTGCCCGGCCTTCTGGCCGTTCACATAGACCTCAGCCTTCTGATAGACGCCCTCGAAGTGGAGCCTGACCAGTTTATCAGTAAACTGTAAACCATCAACAGTAAACTTCTTCCGATACTCTCCCTGGCCGCCTTCGAACCATCCGCCGCCAGTGCCCGTGGCCCCATGGCCCGAATTGGGACCTTCGAAGATGTCCCAGTCGTGCGGCAGGTCAACGGTCTGCGTCGTTCCATGATGGGTAAACTGCCAGCCGAAGTCAAACAGCTGTCTTTTTGTCTGTGCCGATGCTGAAATCGCAGCGATCACCAGCATCGTTGTCATCAAAATCTTCTTCATTTTCGGATTTTATTGAATTCGTTCTGCAAAGATACACAATAATCCCATATTTTTCGTACCTTTGTCCCAAGTTTTTTATATTATTAGGAAATGCCTGAGCAGCAGCGCACATATATTGCCATCGACCTGAAGTCGTTCTATGCTTCAGTGGAGTGTGTGGAAAGGGGGCTTGACCCGCTGACCACAAACCTCGTGGTGGCTGACGTGAGCCGCACGGAGAAGACGATTTGTTTGGCGGTTTCTCCCTCGCTAAAGGCGTACGGCATCGGTGGAAGGGCACGGCTCTTCGAGGTTTATCAGAAGGCGCGCGGCGTGGATTTCATCATCGCCCCACCACAGATGGCACACTATATCGAGGTGAGCTCGAAGATCTACAAGATCTACCTGAAGTACATTGCACCGGAGGACATCCACGTCTATTCCATCGACGAGGTCATCATGGATGTGACGGCCTACCTGCGCTCGTATAAGATGACGGCGCACGAGTTGGCGATGACGATGATTCGCGACGTGCTGAGTCAGACGGGCATCACGGCAACGGCCGGCATCGGCACGAACATGTACCTCTGTAAGGTGGCGATGGACATCATGGCGAAGAAGATGCCCGCCGACAAGGACGGTGTGCGTATCGCCGAACTGGACGAGATGTCCTATCGACGCGAGCTTTGGGACTATCGCCCGATCACGAAGTTCTGGCGAGTGGGACGCGGCATTGCGGAGAAGCTGGCCCCTTATGGCATTGACACGATGGGCAAGCTGGCGCGGATGTCTGTGCAGAGGGAGGAGACGCTCTACCGCCTGTTCGGTGTGAATGCAGAACTGCTGATTGACCATGCCTGGGGCTGGGAGCCGTGTACGATGGAGGCGGTGAAGGCATACCGGCCAGAGGTCAACTCCTTCAGCAGCGGACAGGTGCTGCAGGAGCCTTACAATTTCAAGAATGCCCGTGTGGTCATACAGGAGATGGCAGAAGGGATGGCACTCAAACTGGTATCGCGGCAACTGGTGACCGACCAACTGGTGCTGACCGTCAGTTATGATGCGGAGAACCTCACGCGCCCTGAGATTCGCGAGAAGTATCATGGTGAGGTTACCCTCAACCACTACGGCAAGACCGTGCCGAAACACGTCCAAGGCACCTTCAACTTCGACAGGCCCACCTCGTCATCGCGGCAGATCATGGACGGGGCGGCAGAAGTCTTTGATCGCTGTGTCAATCCTGACCTGCTCATCCGCAGGCTCAACCTGACCACGAACCATGTGGTTATGGAGACATCCGTCACTACACAGGAGCATGTGCCCCGGCAGCTTGACCTCTTCACCGACTACGAGGCACTGGAGAAGGAGAATCAGGAGGAAAAGGCACAGCGCGACAAGGAGCGCCGCATGCAGGAGGCACAACTGAAAATCAAACAGCGCTTTGGCAAGAACGCCATCCTTCGCGGCCTGAACTTCGAGGAGGGAGCCACCGCCAAGGAACGCAATAAACAGATAGGAGGACACAAGGCATGAGTAATTACGACGATATCATCAACCTGCCACATCATGTCTCGAAGCGACACCCTCAGATGTCGATGTGGAACCGTGCAGCCCAGTTTGCGCCTTTCGCCGCATTGACCGGATACGAAGAATCCATCAGGGAATCAGCACAAGAGAATGAAAGCAGTTACTTACGACATGACAACGAAGAATAATAAGGGGGGCTCGACCATAGGTCGTAAAAAAGCCTCCCCTAAACAGGGGAGGTTTGGTAGGGTCTTCTTACTTCTTACTTCTTCCCTCTTACATCTTACTTCTTCCTCTCTCTTTAAGTTCGAAGATAAAGCCCAGCCTGTGAAGGCCGGGCTTTTTTCTTTGTTTCTTCGTTAAGCGATTTGACACTGAGTGGAACAGGGGACTGGTACCTGTTCCACTCGAACAATTTTCGAAACGACAAGAAAAAAGCGAAGAAAAGTTTTGAATATTCTCGGGAAATGCTTATCTTTGACTATCGTCGAAGATAGGCTGCACCTCGGAAATGAAAAGACTCCGAGCTTGCTCGCCTGAACACCTATAAAATAAACAATAAGTGAAGAAATCATAATTTATTTTGCATTTCGCTCAGTTTGCACTACCTTTGCCTGTCGAACTTAAAACCAAAACGACATGAAACACATCTATCAAATACTCCTTGCCGCAATGGTGCTGCTGGCAGCGCCTACGGGCTTAACTGCACAAAACAACTTGAATCCCATCCAAAATGAAGACGGATTGTATGGTTTCAAGGACCAGGACAACAAGGTTGTTATTCCCTGTCAGTGGATACATGCAGGACTTTTCTCCGAGGGGTTGGCTCCCGTCATGGACGACAACGACAAGTATGGCTACATTAATAATACAGGCAAGCTAGTCATCCCCTGTAAGTGGAGTGACACCATGTATTTCTCAGAAGGATTGGCCCCGGTCCAAGACGAGAACGGGAAGTGGGGCTTCATTGACAAAAAAGGAAGGGTGATTATTCCTTGTAAGTGGATTCATGCATTTTTTTCAACGATGGACTGGCTCCAGCCATGAATGACACGGGCAAATGGGGGTATATCAGCAAGACGGATAAGGTAGTCATTCCCTGCCAATGGAAATCTGCAGACCCCTTTTTCGACGGTGTAGCCACAGTATGGGATGATAACGGGAAGTGCGGCTTCATTGACAAGACGGGGAAGATTGTAAAATAATAGGAATACCGGCAGTCGAGCCTGCTCACGTTCGGCAAAACGAACAAGTTTGTTTTTCTCTTTCTTAATCGCAGCCTTCGTGCTGTCGATGGTTCCGACGGTGCAGGCTGCGGCACAGATGTGGAACAGCCAAAGCCATTACTCCGAAGGTCTGAAAGATATCCGGGACGACAACGGAAAGTACGGTTTCATTGACGAGACGGGCAAGGTAGTCATCCCCTGCAAGTGGAGAAATGCATGGTCTTTCTCCGAGGGTATGGCTCGGGTCGAGGACGACAACGGAAAACGTGGTTTCATCGACAAGAAGGGTAAGTTGGTCATTCCTTGCAAGTGGAAAGATGCAGAATCTTTCTCCGAAGGTCTGGCTATAGTTGAGGACGACAGCTGGAAGTACGGCTTCATCGACAAGAAGGGCAAAGTAGTCAGTCCCTGTAAATGGAAAAGAGCGTATCATTTCTCCGAGGGTCTGGCTGCGGTCCAGGACAATAACGGGAAGTGGGGTTTCATCAACAAGACGGGCAAGGTGGTCATTCCCTGCAAGTGGAAAAGTGCAATGTATTTCTCCGAGGGGCTGGCTGATGTCGCGGATGACAACGGGAAGGAGGGCTTCATCGACAAGACGGGCAAGGTGGTCATTCCCTGCAAGTGGGAAGAAGCAGGATTTTTCCACGATGGTCTGGCTCCAGTCAAGGACGATAACGGTAAGTACGGCTTCATCGACAAGACGGGCAAGCTGGTCATCCCCTGCAAGTGGAAAGATACATGGGGTTTCAGTTCTAATGGGCTTGCTTCTGTTCAAGACGACAACGGAGTATTATGGCACAAGATTGATAAGACGGGAAAGATTGTAATTAGCGGACTTTCCAGCCCTTTCGATTAGCGGAATAGCGTCAAACGAAATAGAATGAGGCATCCTGCAGAGTGGAACAGGGGACTGGTACCTGTTCCACCCTCCATCCAGACAAGGAGGTGGACGATGATTAGTATTGACAAAAAAGTAGGAAAACAGATGCTACTGATGGCGGCTGTGTTCCTGCTGCGTTTTCCTATCTGAAAGTATCATGCCGATGATAATGAGCAAGCTGCCCAAAAGGAACCAAAGGGTGATTTGCTCGTTAAGAAGCCACCAGGCAAAGAGTATGGTGGTGACGGGGTTGAAATACACCCAGTTGGTGGTTACAATCGCACCGAGCTTGCCGATTACCCAGTTCCACATCACAAAGCAAAGCATGGAGGCAACCACACCGAGGAACAGCAGATTCCACAGGACTCCGGGCTGCAGAATGACCTTCATGGATGGAAATCCCGGTACCACAAAATAATAAGCTATGATGGTGATAAGTCCATAGATGAACACTTTTCGTGTGATGAAAAGCGTATCGCAACGCTGCAATGCGGATTTCATCAGCAACGAATAGACAGCCCAGCAGAGGCAGGCACCAAAGGCGAGCAGGTCGCCTAAAGGTGAGAGATGCAACACGAAATGCCCATTAAGCACCACTACCGCCATTCCCAAACAGGCAATCAGCGAACCGATGGCCTGTAGCTTGGTAATATGCACTGTGCGACGATATACGGCAGCCACAAGTAGCATGGCAAACAGGGGGCAGGTACAGACAATGAGCGAGGAGTTAGTGGCTGTCGTATAGAGCATCGAGGCGTTCTCCGTCAGGAAATACAGGGAGCCTCCCGTGATTCCCAACAACACCATCAGGGCCTCATCAATCCACGAATCGGCAAACAGCTTGAACCGTCGGGTCACCAGACAACCTGCTACCATCAGCACATAAGCGATGATAAAGCGCAACGTTAATATCTGTGCTGGGGAAAGTCCATGCTGAAGCAGTATCTTCGTAAACACGAAGGTACTTCCCCAAATGGCTACCGTGAGGAATGCCACAAAATGATATCCAATCGCAGGCATCACACTTTATTTTCAACAATTAACGTTCGCACCATTTTTTCGGCAAAGACGGTCCTGCCCAAGGGCGTATCTCTTCATTTTCATATCTATTTTTACTATTTTACTGATGCGGTGCAAATATACAAAAAAATCCCAAAATGACGAACGAATGAGTGCAAAAAAACGATTGAGACTTGCTCAAATCGTTTTTTTGCCGAGTGAGGAGGAGTTCGACGAAGTCAAACTCGAAACTTTGCCTTGGGATTTAACTTTTTGTTGAATTTGGGGTGCGTCCCATCCGTCCTTGCGGACAGGCGCAGTTTGTGAAAAGTTTCTTTAAAAGTCCCATAATCTTCATCTTTTAAAAAAAAGGTGGTTGATCGTCACCGACTAACCACCTCACTAACTAAACAAATACACTTTATGAATTCTTTTTATACCTGTGATTTCGTTGCCGATTTCGGCTGCAATGCTGCGATTAAGCGAGTGCCGACATGCTTGCATGATTGGTCGAGCGTGAGCAGTATCGCGACCAGTTTCTAACTGGGTGCAAAGGTACGGCAATTAAATAAGGTGCGCAATACCTAAAACGCGGTGTTTTAAGCATTGCGCACCTGCAAAGTCCTACAAAAGCAAGTTAATCAGAAGTAGGTATTACTGGATCAAGGAATCGTCCCGCGATTCGCACTGTTTTGAAGTGGAATCACTTTATGATACCTCGATGGCCTTGGTGACCTTCTGCTTCGGCTCGGTCTTCGGCATGGTGACGGTCAGGATGCCGTCCTC
>CACXJZ010000011.1:15775-73271 GCA_902768105.1 uncultured Prevotellaceae bacterium | reverse complement strand
CGGCGAGGTCGTGCGTGGGGAATATGGCGGAATCTGCGGTCATGCCAATCCCACTATCAATGACATCGCCAATCATTATCCGAATACATACGTCGTTTCTTCCGAGGGCTGTCTGCCCAGTGACGACAATCTCCATTTTAGCAGTGAGGGCTATCGCCTGCTAGGTCGTCACTATGCTCTGTGCTATCTGGAGGCTACAAATCCACAGTTGGCAGAGGTCTGCCGTCAGAAACTCGCTGCAGCCGGATTGGACAAAGGTGAAACGGTCTCATCTAAACTGACCGTCGAGACCCAACGGTCTGGCGAGACACTTAGTGTTGTAGCCTCGGAACCGGTAGAAAAGGTGGACGTAGTCAGCTTTTCGGGGCAGACTGTCAAGACCTTTACCCTCAATGGTAAGAAGAAATTTAACCTCTCGTTGAAAGACTTGCCCAAGGAAAAATTGGTGTTCGTATTTCAGAGTTCCAGCGGAAAGGCAACTATGGATGTTGACATTTAAGCTATCATAAAACTATCAGATATGAACACAAAGACATTATTGATACTACTTCTATGTGGCGTGTGCTTCGCCTGTAATGCACCGCACCCGGACGGGAAGAAAACAGACTTAACAAATGAGAATAAGAATATGACAAACGAAGAATTAAGAGAGAATCTGGTGGCGATACGGTTGACTGGATTGGCGAAATGAAGGTTGTGGGCTCGTACTGCAACTGGAAAGACGGCTATAATTTGGTGGCCGTGGCATGGTCGAAGTGCGGCGAAGTGATTGCCACTCATGCCGACAGCGGTGATCCGAATCACCAGACGATTACGGGCGAACTGGGTTATGCCGGTGGTGCTTACGACGAGTATGAAGGTTGCAAACTGGCTTTCGCCTTCAGCGGAGCAACGTCTGAAGAGGATTTGGTCGTGGCGAAGTATGGCATCGAGAAAATGAAGGGCTACATCGCCGGCAAGTAATATGCTTCACAAAAAACTATACGAATATGAAAACAAAGAAATTACTTAGGAAGCTGCTTCTGGCAGTTATTGTGCTCATTGCTGCCGTCATCATTGTCGGCATGGGATTCTGGCTCATCGACGGACGTTCGCCACAGGCTTTCATCGTCTCCCATTCATTGAAGAAGTCAACCATGGAAACCTACGCTATGCGCAAGGCTGAGAAGACGGACAAAAGCACCATCGAGATTCCCGACGGCGTGACGTTTCCCCGTGAAGTGACGCAATACAGGGTAGGCCACATGCAGGTGTTTGAGTCTCCGGCTCAGGACGATTCGAAGCCCATCTTGCTCTATATCCACGGTGGGGCCTATTACCAGAACTTCAACATGCAGCATTGGAAGGCGATGGCCGAGTGGGCAGAGACAACTGGCTGCGGCATTGTGGCACCCAACTATCCGATGCTCTACCAATATACAGCCAAGGATGCCCATCCGCTGATGATGCAACTTTATCGCCAGTTGCTGGAACGCTTCCCTGCCCGGCGCATCATCATTGCGGGAGACTCTGCAGGAGGTGGCTTTGCACTGGCTTTGACACAGGAAATGAGAGCTGACTCCATCGACCTGCCCAGCCACCTGATACTCATTTCGCCATGGGTTGACGTGACGGGAGGCGATGATGCCCTGCAGGAGCATGACACCTTCCTCAACAACGAGGTGCTGCGACACGTCGGAGCCGATTGGGCAGCAGAACTCGACACCCACGATCCGATAGTCTCGCCGTTCTATGGCAACATGCAGGGACTACCGCCCACCGAACTCTTTACTGGCACGTGGGAGGTGTTCTATACGGATATCGTTAAAACTTATGATAAGATGAAGGCTGCCGGCGTGGACGTCCGCCTGCACGTAAAGGAGAAGATGGGACACGTCTATCCGCTTTGGCCGTGCCCGGAGGGAAAGGAAGCTCGCAAGGAGATTGCTGAAATAATACTTTGACATCGAATTATAATTCAACACAAGCTAAACGACAAAAATGACACAGAAGAAAACTCTTGCCTCCATACTGACAATGATGATGACGGCTGTTCCATCAGGACAAATGTATGCAGACAATATTGCTGACTCTCTGGAAATCGGCGAGGTCGTTGTGATTGGCAAGCTCTAAGAAATCCATAATCTTTTTTATTTTAGTTTTGTGTTATTATTCAGCCTTACCACCAAACTCATTATATGACACGTTCTCAGGCTTCCATTTATCCTTTGGTGTAGGTTGTTCTGCTGGATGGCCTACGGCGATGACGCACAGAGGAACGATGGTCTCAGGCAACTTTAACACCTTGGAAACTTCTGCAACGCGGTCATCGGTCGGGTAGCAGCCAGTCCATACGGCACCCAGTCCGAGGGCATGGGCTGCAAGGAGGATGTTCTCTGTGGCTGCCGAGCAGTCCTGAATCCAATAGTCTTGCGCATTGCCCTGCATCGCCTTATCCAGATTTCCACAGACTACAATGGCCACACCAGCCTGCTTAATCATGCCTCTGCGACCAGCAAGTTCTGCCAGTTTCTCCTTGTTGGTGACTGCTACGAAATGCCAAGGTTGCTTGTTTGCAGCTGTGGGAGCAGCCATGCCTGCACGAAGCATCGTCTCAATATCAGCCTTTGAAACGGGCTCATTGGTGTACTGTCGGATGCTGGTGCGCGTCATGATACTGCTCAGTACGGGATTCACCTCCATCTGGATAGCGGCCTCAATATCACTCATCTTATCCGTCGGCTCATAGCGTTTTAATACACGACCATCGCGACTGACGAGGAACTTGGTGAAGTTCCATTTAATGTCACTCTTCTTATCGAAATCGGCATCACGCTTACGGAGCATGTCATCCATAAACTTGCCTTGCTGGTCGTTGGTGTCAAATCCGCCGAAACCCTTCTGTGCCTTCAAGAAGGTGTAGAGCGGATGCTCGTTGGATCCATTCACATCAATCTTGTCGAATTGTGGGAATTGGATGTCGAAGTTGGCTGTACAGAACGAGTGAATCTCCTGAATCGTGCCAGGAGCCTGCTCTCCGAACTGGTTGCAAGGGAAGTCGAGAATCTCGAAGCCCTGAGCGTGATACTTCTGGTAAAGTGACTCCAAGTCTTTATACTGTGGCGTGAATCCGCATCGGGTAGCGGTGTTCACTATCAGCAATACCTTGCCCTTGTAATCAGAGAGCGAGACCTCCTGTCCTACGTCATCCTTTACCTTGAAATCATAAATGCTCTGTGCCGAAATGGTCAGCACGCCCATCATTGCCATGAGGCTTACAATAAATCTTTTCATATCAGTTTAGTTTTTTGAATAAATAAAATTAGTACCATTTGTATCCATGTTCTTTGCAATAGTCTATTGCTGGTTGGTAGCCTTGGAACGTAGCCTTATGAATCCACTTCAGGTGTGCCTTATTTTACGTTAAATGTCTTGATATAAGGATTGCCGAGTGTAAATGGTTTCCAACTCTCGCTGCCTGGTTTATTAGGATTGCCGTATTTGACGAAGTTCGTCCAGCAGTCCATCACCTCGTCGGCCAGTCTGTAGTCGGCCTCCGTCATGGGGCGCCAACTGCGATCCAACGTATGGAACATATACCACAGCTCGGCAGAATGGAAGGCGCCGTCGTGAGTGCCAGGCAACTTGCGGGCGAAGAGATACTGATAGGCTGGGCGATGGTCAAGCGAGTCGCGCAGGAAACAGAACTCGTCGATCTGCTTGCCCATCGGACGGATATCATCGAGCGTGCAGCCTATCATGTAGCTGGCATCGGCCAAGTGCTGATTGCGGGCTGCATCGTCAAAGCTCTCGGTCAGCAGCAGACCGTCGATATGTGGACGGCAGAGGTTCATGCCCTCGGCCTTGAATATCTCAAGCAGTCGCTCGGCAGGCACGGCGCGCATCGCCTTCAAATCGTTATAGCCGAACTTATCCATAAAAGACTTGCCCGTCGCCTCGGCCTGTTTCTGGCCGTTTTCTGAATTGCCAAAAGCACCGATGCCGCCGCCGCTCTGGATAATGGCATTCCTGATCAGACCCTTCGACAGGGGAGAACTGACGAGGTTCTTGATGCTGGCGGCTCCCGCACTCTGTCCGAGGACGGTGATGTTGTCAGGATCGCCACCGAACTGCGCGATATTGTCGTGTACCCATTTCAGGGCAGCCACCTGATCGTATGTGCCGTAGTTACCCGATGTGCCGTCAGGATTCTCTGCCGATAGTTCGGGGTGGGCGAGGAAGCCGAAGATGCCCAGGCGGTAGTTGATGGTGACGAGAATCACTCCCCTCGTGGCCCACGCATCGCCGTCCATCGTAATCTCATGGCCATAGCCGTTGAAATAGGCACCACCATGTACCCAGAAAGCCACAGGCAGCTTGCTGTTCTGATTGCCGACTGCATTTGCAGGTGTCCAAATGTTCAGATACAGGCAGTCCTCGCTCTGCACGGTCTGCTCCTTCCAATAAAACTCATTGCCGTAGAACGTTCCGACGGCATTGCCTGGCTGCCAGCAGATGTTGCTGAAGGTGTCGGCCACTTTCACGCCCTTCCACTTCACGACGGGCTGCGGACGCTTCCATCGGAGGTCGCCTACTGGTGGCGCAGCGTATGGAATGCCTCGGAAAACGGTCACACCACTTGCTGCGGAAGGAACGCCTTGTATCATTCCTCCTTCGACTTTCACTGTAGGTTTTTGTCCCCAGGCCAAAGTCGCCACCATGCTCACGCTCAACAATGCAAACTTGATAAAACCACTAATTCTTCTCTTTTTCATCTTTGTGTCGGTTTTTAGGAATGAAACAATATTCGATTTCACAAATTTTATTTGCAAATATACGAATAATTGCGGAATTATTGCTATATTTGCCCCAAGTTTTGTGATAAATTAATAAGGAACAACAAAAAACTAAACGACATGACGAATAAAAGCTATTTCTTCATCATCGCGTTTCTGCTTTGTACGGCCATCGCACGGGCGCAGTACAATCAAGTGAACGACATTCCGTATCGCGACGCAGCGGAAGGCTATGCGCAGGAGCGTTGCAAACTGGATGTGTATTATCCGACAAATGCCCAGGACGCGCCTGTGGTGGTGTGGTTTCACGGCGGCGGCATCGAGGGCGGCGAGAAACACATCGACCCGCAGTTGAAGAACAGCGGCCTCGTGGTCGTGGCGGCCAACTACCGTCTGCTGCCCAAGGCTCCCATTGACGACATTCTCGACGATGCTGCGGCAGCCGTGGCATGGACTTACAAGAACATCGCGAAGTACAATGGCAGCTGTCGCAAGATATTCGTGGCCGGACACTCTGCCGGCGGCTATCTGCTCGATCTCATCGGACTTGACAAGCGCTGGCTCGCCAAATACGGTGTCGATGCAGACTCGCTTGCGGCCCTCGTGCCGTTCAGCGGCCAGTGCGTTACACATTATAATATACGTAAGCAGCAGGGCATACCGCCCCTGCAGGCCACCATCGACCAGTACGCCCCGTTGACCTATGTTCGTGCCGATGCGCCGCCCATCGTCATCATCTCCGGCGACCGCGAGCTGGAGCTTTATGGTCGCTACGAGGAGCAGGCCTACTTCTGGCGCATGCTGAAACTCGTCGGCCACAAGGACGTGACGCTCTATGAGATGCAGGGCTACGACCACGGTGCCATGCCGTTCCCCGCCTACAAGATACTGAAGGACCATATCACGCGACTGACGGAAAAGAAATCCCACTCAAATGGGATAGTTGCAGAAGGGGAAATCCCAGTAAGGGTCGCTGATTCGTACAGCTTTACCGAAGGACCTGCGGCTGACGAAAGGGGTAATGTCTACTTTACAGACCAGCCCAACAATAAGATTTACCGTTGGGACTGCGAATCCGGAGAGATCACACTGTTCACCAATCAGAGCGGTCGCTCCAATGGGATGTACTTCGATGCCCAAGGCAATTTGATAACTTGCGCAGATATGGACAACCAGCTATGGCGTTTCGACATGCGCTCGACCTCTGGTCGCTTGATACCGCAGGGACGCAAGAGTGGTCAAGCCGAGATACTGATAACCGACTATCGCGGAAAGTTGCTGAACGGCCCCAACGATGTATGGATTGCGAAGGATGGGGGATATTATCTGACAGACCCCTACTTCAAACGCGACTACTGGACACGTAACCCAGAGCGCCAGCAGCCTGTGGAAGGCTTGTATTACCTGGCACCAGGAGGCAACCAGCTGGTCATGCTCGACTCAACGCTTAACTAGCCCAACGGTCTTGTCGGAACGCCCGATGGCAAGTATCTGTATGTGGCGGAGGCTAAGGCCAACAGAATCCTCAGATATGACATTCAGACGGACGGCTCCCTGTCGAACCGGCAAGTGTTTGCCCACATGGGCTCGGACGGTATGACAATAGACGACAGGGGAAACATCTATCTGACAGGAGACGGTGTGACCGTATTCGACAAGGATGGCCAGCAGATAGCCCATTTCCCCATTCCCGAGGACTGGACTGCAAACGTCTGCTTTGGCGGGAAAGAGCGTAATATCCTGTTTATTACCGCCTCAAAATCCGTTTATACTCTGAAAACTTTCCCACGCAGAAATGCTGGAAGATGTTGTTGAGCGTTTCCTGTGTGGTGATTTGCCCACCTGTGATTTCTGCAAGGATATCTATGGCTTGGCGGAGGTCTTCGGAAAGGAGGTCGCCGCTGAGCTGCATCTGGAGCCCGTCAATGACGCGGAGGATGGCTTCGCGGGCATGCAGGAGAGCATCGTAGTGACGGGCATTGGTGACGATGACGTCGCTCTCGGAGGTTTTGGGGGCTGCATCAATGAGTTGTTGGCGCAGATGGTCTAAGCCGATGCCGAACTTGGCCTGGAAGGCTTCGGTCTTATTCTCTATGCGGATGACGGTCTGGCTGTCGCTGACGGGAATGTCAGGGTAGGGGACGCCTGGCTCTGTCATCAACAGGATGATGCGGGCACGCTGGGCTGCGCCGATGGAGCGCTCGATGCCGAGGTTCTCTATCTGGTCGTCTGTATGGCGGATGCCTGCTGTGTCGATGAAGCGGAAGGTGATGCCGTCGAGCTGGATGGTGTCCTCAATGGCGTCGCGCGTGGTTCCCTGGATGTCGCTGACGATGGCTCGCTCTTCGCCTAACAGCGCATTGAGCAGGGTGCTCTTGCCCACGTTGGGCGCACCAATGATGGCTACGGGAATGCCTTGCTTGAGGGCGTTGCCCGTTTCGAAGGTCTGAGCCAAATGGCTTAAACGTGCATCGATGGTCTGTGCGAGATGGAGCAGTTCCGTACGGTCGGCAAACTCCAGATCTTCGTGGTCGGAGAAGTCGAGCTCGAGCTCAAGCAGCGAGGTGAGCTTCAGGAGCTGACTGCGCAGGTCGTGCAGCTCGGAGGAGAAGTGTCCGCGCAGCTGGCTCATGGCTATCTGGTGGGTGGCCTTGTTGGTGGATGCGATGAGGTCGGCAACGGCCTCTGCCTGCGAGAGGTCCATCTTGCCGTTGAGGAAGGCACGCTGGGTAAACTCGCCTGGCTGTGCCATGCGGCAGTCGTGCTGCAGCAGGAGTTCCAATACCTTATTTAATATATAGCGCGAACCGTGACAGGAGATTTCCACCGAATCCTCGCCCGTATAGGAATGAGGGGCGCGGAAGACGGTGACCATCGCCTCGTCGATGACCTCCCCCCGTCCCTCCGAAGGAGGGGATGTCAGGATGCGGGTAAAGTGCGTGGTGTTGGGCGCAACGGCGTCGCAACGTACGCGGCTGATGGCTGAGACGGCGGCAATGGCCTTAGAACCACTGACCCTGATGATGCCGAGAGCACCACCAGGGGCAGTTGCTAATGCACAGATGGTATCGTTCATTTAGATGCGGTCGAGAACTTTGGTGATCAGGGAGTCGATAGAGTTCTTGTACTCGGTGTTCATCTTCTGGGCATAGCGGTTGGCGATGACCATGCAGCAGGTCATGGCGCGATGGCCGAGAAGTGAAGCCAGGCCGGCAAGGGCGGAGGACTCCATCTCGAAGTTACAAATCTTCAGGCCGTCATACTCGAACGACTCAATCTTCTCGTTCTGCTTGGGGTCGGCAACGGCAGCGCGGAGCTCGCGTCCCTGAGGACCGTAGAAGCCTCCACAGGCAACGGTATAACCCTTTACCATATCGTCGCCGGCAATCTGATTGATGAGGTCCTGGTCAGCAACGGCAACATAGGGCGCGCCCTTGATGGGGTCCCATTGCATGTGCTCCTTGAATGCCTCCTCCATCTTGAGGTCGCACACCTGATTACGTCCGGCATAGTAGTTGAGCAGGCCGTCGAAGCCGATGCTCTTGACGGAAGCGATGAAGCAGCCTGTAGGGGTGAATGGCTGCAGACCGCCGCAGGTGCCGATGCGCACCATGGTGAGTGTGCGGTGTTCAGGCTTCTCCTCACGGGTGTTGTAGTCGATGTTTGCCAGCGTGTCGAGCTCGTTGGCCACGATGTCGATGTTGTCGCAGCCGATTCCGTGGCTCTGGCAGGTGATACGCTTGCCTTTATAGGTACCTGTGATGGTGTGGAACTCGCGGCTGCTGACTTCGTGCTCGATGCTGTCGAAGTGGGCTGCTACGGTATTGACTCTGGCGGGGTCGCCGACGAGCACAACTTTATCAGCCAGGAATTCGGGCTTCAGGTGAAGGTGGAAACATGAACCGTCGTTGTTGATGATCAACTCGGACTCAGGAAATAACTTTTTCATAGGCTATTATTTTTAGTTGTTAATAAATTGATTTTCCGTATTGCGTAAGTCTTTCTCTAACTGGTGGATGTCAAGGCGCAGCTGGTCGAGCTGGGACTCGTCGCACAGCATCTCCTCACGCAGCTGGCTCCGCTTGTCGGCAGAGGCATGGGCATAGACCGTGCGCGACACGTGGAGGCTGCGCTCAAGGGCTTCCAGCTGCGACTGCAGGCTAAGCAGCTCCTGATACATCCTGGCACCATTGGGCGAGCGGAAGTCGGCTGCGCTGGTGTATGTCGTACGGTCGTTGATGACGAAGGATGTCGTCTCTGTCGGAGCCTGCATGGGAACGGCCGACTGCTGGGTGTTGAGACGCTGGAGCGCCTGCTTGCGCTCGCTGCCGTCGCCCCAGGTGTCGGCAATGCTCTGGAGCTCGGCCATGCGTTTCAGTTCGGCGGGTGCCATCTCGTCATAGGTCTTGCGTACCTCTGACGGAATGAAAATATAGATGCAGGCATAGCCCTCGGGCTGTCTGCGTGTGGTGGCAAAGAAGCCGATGTTGCGCTCCTCGTCGATGATGTAGAGCAGGTCGTCGTCCGTAGAGTTGAAGGGCATGCCGATGTTCTCGGGCTTCAGGAAACTCTGTGTCTTGGAGTTGTAGCGTGTGACGAAAATGTCGTAGCCACCGATGCTCTCGCTGCCCTTGGCGGCAAAGTAGAGCGTCTGCCCGTCGTTCATGAGGAAGGGACAGTTGAGCGTGTCGATGACGCCGGCATTGAAGACTCCCTTCAGCTCCTGTTCTTCGGCAAAGGTGCCTGCCACGAGGTCACTGGCGTAGAGCCGGTTGTCCTTGACGGTAATCCTGCGTGTGCCTATCTCGTTCTGATAGCTGAAGGTCTCACCGTCCTGCCTGAGGAGGCCTGTCCGAGGTGTCAGCTGAAGCCTGCCCAGTATCTCGTTGCGTGGTACCACCATACTGTCGATGAAGACGATGCGCTGGGTGTTCTGCGTCATGCGTTCCAGACGCGGGTCAACGGGCGCTTCCACAACGACGGGTTTCTTGGCGGGGCGCTTCTTCTTGCCCTGAGCCGAGAGCGTGAGTGCCATGCAGAGGCAGCAGCATAAGACGATGTAACGATGACAATGATTCATCTTGTTCATAGGTTTAGAAAGCAAAGATACGAAAAAAATGCGGAGGGTGGAGGCTGAAGGGTGGAGAATTAAAGATATTTAATACTCTGTGAGCTTTCCGGCTGCCTCCAGAGCGTTCCAGACGGAGTAGCGTGCCTCAGGATTCAACTGTTGCATACGGTCGAACAAATCCTCGATGTCCGTACGATTGGTGGCGTGTTCGTAGGGGCATTGCTTGACTTGCTTCTGGTAGCCTTGCTGCTCGGCATAGGTGCGGATGTCGGCCTCTTCCACCAGACAGAGCGGACGTATGATGGTGAGCGGCATCTTCCTCATGCGGAGCAGGGCAGGCATCGTGGAGAACTGTCCCTGGAACGTGAGGTTCATGAGTGCCGTCTTGATGATGTCGTCCTGATGGTGTCCTAAGGCAATCTTGTTGCAGCCCAACTGCTGGGCAAGGTTGAACAGCTGCTTGCGGCGCTGCCAGGAGCAGAGGAAGCAGGGCGGCTTCTGCTTGAACTGAGGGTTGTTGGCTGACAGTTGGGAATCAAAACTGGTGGTGATAATGTGGAGCGGCACGCCCAGCTCGTCGCAGAAATGCTGCAGGTAGCTGGTGTCCGTCTCGTAGCTGACGTTCTCCATGCGCACGTGGAGGGCTTCGACGGTGAACTGCGGACGCTGTATGCGTGAACGACGTGCCAGCAACTCCAGGAGGCATAACGAGTCTTTTCCGCCAGAGAGCCCCACAAGGATGTGGTCGCCGTCGTCAATCAGACGGTATTGTCCTATGGCGCGCCCGAAGCGTCGCTGTATGCGCTCGCTGATGGTCATGCTACTTCATGAAAACCAGATAGACGGCACAGATAATCAGCAGGAATGCCAGGATGTGGTTCCAGTGCAGGTGTGTGCCCTGGAACATGATGTTGGCGATGATGCAGAAGACTGCCAGTGAGATGCACTCCTGAATGACCTTGAGCTGGATGAGGTTAAAGGGACCTCCGTTCTCGACAAAGCCCAGTCTGTTGGCAGGTACCTGACAGCAGTATTCAAGGAAAGCGATGCCCCACGAGAAGGCGATGACGCCGAGTAGCGGCCAGTTGTTGGACACCCCCGACTGCTGCAAACGAAGATGCCCATACCAGGCAAGCGTCATGAAGACGTTGCTCAGTATGAGCAGGATGATTGTATAAAGTCCATTCATAATGATTGCACGTTTATTCGTAATGGAAAGTGCCGTACTCGCTCTTGATGGTCAGGCTCTTCTTGCCTTCCTCAATGCGTCCGACTACCTGTGCATCGATGTTGAAGCTCTTTGCGACGGCAATAACCTGTACTGCCACTTCCGGACGTACGTAGATCTCCATGCGATGACCCATGTTGAACACCTGGTACATCTCGCGCCAATCGGTGCCGGAACAGTCGTGAATGGCCTGGAACAGCGGCGGAACGGGGAACATATTGTCCTTCACCACCTTGCAGTTGTCGTTGACGAAATGCAGCACCTTGGCCTGCGCACCGCCCGTGCAATGTACCATACCATGAATCTCAGGACGCAGCTCGTCGAGCAGACGCTTGATGACGGGCGCATAGGTGCGGGTGGGAGAGAGGACCAGCTGACCCATGTCGATGGGTAAACCATCGACCACGTCAGTAAAGGCATATTTGCCGCTATACACCAGCTCGTCGGGCACGGCGTGGTCGTAGCTCTCAGGATAGCGCTCTGCCAGATACTTGCTGAAGACGTCGTGACGGGCAGAGGTCAGTCCGTTGGACCCCATGCCACCGTTGTAGCGATGCTCGTAGGTGGCCTGTCCTGTAGAGGAAAGCCCCACGATGACGTCGCCTGGTCGGATGTTGGCATTGTCGATGACGTCGGAACGCTTCATGCGGCAGGTGACGGTACTGTCAACGATGATGGTACGCACGAGGTCGCCCACATCGGCTGTCTCACCGCCTGTCGGCCAGATGCCGATGCCCATCTCGCGAAGCTCCTGAAGCAGCTCATCCGTACCATTGATGACGGCAGAGATGACCTCGCCGGGAATGAGCATCTTGTTGCGTCCGATGGTGGAGCTGACGAGGATGTTATCGACGGCACCCACGCAGAGCAGGTCGTCGGTATTCATGACGATGGCATCCTGCGCAATGCCTTTCCACACGGAGAGGTCGCCCGTCTCCTTCCAGTACATGTAGGCGAGGCTTGACTTGGTGCCTGCTCCGTCAGCATGCATGATGTTACAATACTCAGGGTCGCCGCCCAATATGTCAGGGATAATCTTGCAGAAAGCCTGCGGGAAGATTCCCTTGTCGATGTTCTTGATGGCGTTGTGCACATCTTCCTTGGCGGCACTCACACCGCGCTGCATATATCTGTTGTCGTTCATAATTATTCTTTAACCTCTAACCTTTAACCTCTAACCTTTACTTTTCATGCCAGAACTCCCAGGAGGCAAAAGCCTGCAGCAGGAGCATCTCCAGTCCGTTCTTGACGTTGGCACCATACTGGGCGCCACGCTTCATGAACATGGTCTCGTCGGGATTGTAAATAAGGTCGTAGAGAATGGTGTGATTGTCCATTGCCTCGTAAGGCAGCAGCGGACACTCCTCAGTATGCGGGTACATGCCGACGGGGGTGCAGTTGACGATGACGTTGTACTCCTTGACCACCTCGGGCGTAATCTTGTCGTACTGGATGGTCTCAGGACGCTCATAGCGGCTGACGAAGACCGTTTCCAGACCTAGCGACTTCAATCCGTAGTCGATGGCCTTCGACGCGCCTCCTGTGCCGAGGATGAGCGCTTTCTTGTGGTAGCGCTTCTCCAGCATGGGCTCTATGCTCTGCGTGAAACCGATGACGTCGGAGTTGTAACCCTTGAGCCTGATTTTCTTACCCTCATGGATGACCTTGATGACGTTGACCGCCCCAATGGCACGTGCCTCTGGGCTGATGTTGTCGAGGAACTCCATCACCTTCTGCTTGTAGGGTATGGTGACGTTGAGTCCCCTGAGCTCCGGGTTGGAGTCCAACACTTCCGGCAGCAGGTCGATGCTGGGAATCTCGAAGTTTTCATACACGGCGTCGATGTCCTCGTCCTTGAACTTCTGGTTGAAGTAGCTGATGGAGAACGAGTGTCCCAAAGGGTAGCCGATAAGTCCGTACTTGTCCATCTAATTAATTTACAATTTGACGATTTAAAATTTATTTCGTTGCGAAATACATGGTGCAGATGCCGAAGGTGAGTCGCTTGAAGCGTGTCTCACGGAATCCGGCTTTCTTCAGAATGTCCATCATGCGCTCGCCTTGCGGAAAGGCCTCGATGGTACGTGTCAGATAGCTGTAGGCACTGGTATCCTTCGATATCAGTCGGCCGTAGGCAGGCAGAATGGTGTGTGAGTAGATGGCGAAGAGCTGCTTCATGGGGAACGAGACAGGTGTCGTCAGTTCCACGATGCTCAGGTGTCCGCCCGGCTTCAGCACACGGCACATCTCCGAGAGCCCCTTGTCCAGGTCAGGGAAGTTGCGGATGCCGAAGGCGGCTGTCACGGCGTCGAACTCCCCGTCGCCATACGTCAGCGCCATACAGTCCTCGCGTGCAAACGAGATGATGCCGTCGAGTCCCAGCTGCTTAACCTTCTGGCGTCCGATGTCCATCATGCCTTCGCTGATGTCTGTGCCCAGCAGCTGCTGGGGACGTAGCATCTGTGCGGCAAGAATGGCAAAGTCGCCTGTGCCTGTCGCGATGTCGAGCATGCGCTGCGGCTTGTAGGGCAGGAGCTGTTCAATGGCCTTACGCCTCCAGCCACGGTCGATGTTCCACGACAGCCGATGATTCAGCTTGTCGTAGCTGGGGGCGATGTTGTCGAACATCTGCTCCACCTGCTGACCTTTCTCGCCTTCGTTGTAGGGCTTTATCTTCTCCTGCTGGTACATGGTCGGATGGGCCTTACTGGGTCTTCAGCCATTCGCTGACGTTCTTCTCGATGCGTGCAGCTATGTCGTCGCTAGCGCCGGCCTTCTGGAACGTCTCGCCCGTAATGTGCTCGTAGAGCTCGATGTAGCGGTCGCTCACGCTCTCGGCATACTCGTCGGTAATCTCGGGCATCACCTGTCCGGGCTCGTTCATGAAGTTGTGCTCTATGAGCCACTGGCGCACAAACTCCTTCGAGAGCTGACGCTGAGGCTCACCCTTGGCAAACTTCTCCTCATAGCCGTCGGCATAGAAGTAACGGCTCGAGTCGGGCGTGTGAATCTCGTCAATGAGATACACCTTGCCATCGCGCTTGCCGAACTCGTACTTCGTGTCCACGAGGATGAGGCCTTGACGGGCGGCAATCTCCTGACCGCGTGCAAACAGGCGGCGGGTGTAGTCCTCCATCACGGCGTAGTCTTCAGCGCTGACGATACCCTGGGCGATGATTTCCTCCTTCGAGATGTTCAGGTCATGACCCTCGTCAGCCTTTGTGGTCGGCGTGATGATGGGCTCGGGGAAACGCTGGTTCTCCTTCATGCCCTCAGGCAACTTCACACCGCAGATCTCGCGTACGCCGTTCTTGTAGTCGCGCCAGGCAGAGCCAGTCAGGATACCGCGGATAATCATCTCCACGCGGAAGCCCTCACACTTCAGTCCTACGGTTACCATCGGGTCGGGCGTTGCCAGTTTCCAGTTGGGGCAGATGTCGCTCGTAGCATCCAGGAACTTGGCGGCAATCTGGTTGAGCACCTGTCCCTTGTAGGGGATGCCCTTCGGCAGGATGACGTCGAAGGCCGAGATGCGGTCGGTAGCTACCATCACCATCAGGTCGTCGTTGATGTTATACACGTCACGGACTTTGCCGTGATACACACTCTTCTGTCCTTTGAAGTTGAACTCAGTCTTTGTTAATGCTTTCATCTTTATTATTATCTATTTTCGATTCTTTATCAAACCGTTCGTACGCATGGACGATGCGGGTTACGAGCTTATGTCGGACGATGTCCTTCTTCGTCAGTTCCACGATGCCGATGCCTTCCACATTATTTAATATACGCAAGGCTTCCACCAGTCCTGACTGTTGCGGACGGGGCAGGTCAATCTGTGACGTGTCGCCCGTGATAATCATCTTCGTGTTCCATCCCATGCGGGTAAGGAACATGCGAATCTGCTGAGGAGTGGTGTTCTGAGCCTCGTCGAGTATGACGACGGCATCGCTCAGCGTACGGCCACGCATGAAGGCTAGCGGAGCAATCTGTATGACGTGCTTCTCCATCAGGTCCTGTAGCTTCACCTGTGGCAGCATGTCTTCCAGCGCGTCGTAGAGCGGCTGCAGGTAAGGGTCAATCTTGTCCTTCATGTCGCCAGGCAGGAAACCTAGCTTCTCACCAGCTTCAACGGCAGGGCGCGAGAGGATAATCTTCTTCGCCGTCTTTTCCTTCAGGGCTTTGACTGCCAGCGCAATCGACAAGTAGGTCTTACCTGTTCCTGCTGGTCCGACGGCAAACACCATGTCGTTCTCGTTGTAGGCATCGATGAGTAGCTGCTGGTTTTCCGAGCGGGCCTTGATGGGGCGTCCTGACATGGAATACACCAGTACGTCCTTGGGCACGTCGTCGCGTATGCGCCGTCCCCTTACGATGTCGATGATGTCTTCCTCCGTTAAGGAGTTGAACTTCAGCACATGCATGCGCAGTTTCTCCACGCTTTCCTCAAAGGCAGCCATCTGTTCGTCGTCGCCCAAGACGCGCAGCACGTTGTCGCGGGCTACTATGCGCAGCTTCGGGAAGAATGCCTTGAGCATCTGCAGATGGACGTTGTTGGCACCGTAAAATACCACGCAGTCAATGTCCTCTAAAACAATATGTTTCTCTATCAATTGATATAAAAATTTAAATTTGCTTGCAAAGTTACAAATATTATTTGTATCTTTGTGCCCCGAAACGAAATATTTTTTATGAAGATAGATAAAAAGAGATATTTATTGATATTCGTCATCGTTGTGGCGCTGTTGGCTTTGGTCCGTCTGACCTTTGAAGGAGAGAAGAGCTGGACGGCGGAAGCCCCCTCCAACCTCCCCCCATTAGGGGAGGCTTCAGACACCTTGGAGCTCCCTCTCCAATCGAATGAGGGCGAGGGGATGCATGACTTCCCCCCAATGGGGGGGATGAGAGGGGGGCGCCCCCACCGCATCAATGGTGTCACCAGCTACCACGCAGAGTTTCCTGACAGCAACGATACCCAGCTGACAGCCGCTCACCAATGGGGCGTGACACCGGTCAAGAACCGTCAGGATGCTGAGCAGCGCATGAAGGAACTGGTGTATGTAGGTGCCAATCCCTTTTATCATGTAGATCCGTTGCGGGCCTCTATCCCGTATCTGGTGCCTCGTGCCAGTGTTCTGCTTCAGGACATCGGTCGTGCCTTCCAGGACAGCCTTTATGCCAAGGGTGTGCCCCTGCATCGCATCATCGTGACCAGCGTCCTGCGTACTGAGGAAGACGTGGCGCGTCTGCGTCGTGGTAATGGTAATGCCACGGAGAACTCCTGTCACCTGTATGGCACAACCGTTGACATTTGCTACAACCGCTATCAGCCCATCACGCGTGAGGTTCGTAACGACACCTTGAAGTGGGTACTCTCCGAGGTTCTCCGCGACATGCGCCGCGATGGTCGCTGCTACATCAAGCACGAAGTCAAACAAGGGTGTTTTCACCTGACAGTTCGCTAAGTCATCACAAATAAAAATCTGGATAGAAATGAATTTAAACGAGAAATTTGTCATCACCATCAACCGAGAACTCGGTAGTGGCGGTCGTACGGTTGGCCGTAAGCTGGCCGAGCAGTTAGGTGTTCCGTTCTATGACAAGGCGCTCATCAAGGCCTTGCAGGAGAAGTATCATCTTACCGTTTCTGAGATTGAGTCGATGAAGGGTCGCAATCATAGTTGGTGGGCCGACTTTAAGCGTGCGTTGAATTTGGGTGCTCGAATGAACGAAAGTTTTAATTATCAGCTGGATATGTCTGCTGAGCCCGACCTGCTGACGACCGATGAGATGTTCAAGGCCGAGAAAGAGATACTCAAGGGCGTGGCCGAGGATGAGTCGTGCATCGTGGCCGGTCGTAGCGGATTCTTTGTCTTCCGCCATCATCCTAATCGTCTGAGCATCCTGATTCAAGCGTCGCTCGGTCATCGTATCGATCGTGTCTGCCACAAACAGGACATGTCTCCCGAGGAGGCTCGCAACCTGATAGAGAAGGTTGATAAGATGCGTGAGAACTACGTCAAGAGATATACGAAATCTTCGCGTTATTATACCCGCAACTACGACCTTGTCATCTCTGCCGACGGCAAAAGCGAAGACGAGATCGTAGAGCTTATCCTGCTGTACCTCGGAAAAAGGATGTAGTTTCCTTGGTCTAAGGTATCAGTCCTGTATTCATGAATTCCTCCCATTGGTCGCTGTATCCGTTGAACACGTTGATGTCAACGTCGCCCGTGATGCCGCTGACACGTCCTGTGGCTGACAACTGCCACCAGCAGAGGCGGATGTCGGGCTTATACTCGCTGTAGCGGGCTATCCAGATGAGGTAGCCTCGCTTCAGGTCGGGAGCATCTTGCAGATACTTGTTGACGAAGCTCTGGTTGACATAGATAATCGGTCTGATGCCAAGCTCGCGCTCTACGATACGGAGCCAGATGCGCATCTCGCTGAGCAGCTTCTCCGCTCCTCCCATCGCTTCTATTTGCGCATCGCTGGGCTCCACGTCAAAGACTGGCGGGAAGTCGTCCCGATGGAAGCTTGCCGTCTCCAGGAAATGTTTCGCCTGTTCCTGTGCGTCGCTTGTTGTGGAATAGAAGTGGTAAGCCCCCACGTGATAGCCATGCTGACGTGCCGCTTTGTAGTCGGCAGCAAAGTACTGGTTGGTGACGGTGGTGCCTTGTGTCGCCTTGATGTAGATGAACGATACGGGGTAGTTTGCTTCGCCCGTCACATTCTGTTGGTTGTGTCTCCCGAGGTTCGTAATGCGCAAGGCTTTCCAATTGATGCTGAAGTTCCTGCCGTGTATCTCGTGCTGATAGCGTGAGATGTCGATGCCGTAGATGCGTTCGGAAGTAAAGTGCAGGCGTTCTCCCTTGTACCGGCCCTTCACCCACGTGCCTACCTGTATGTCCTTGTATGGACGCACATGGAATCCGAATCCATGCTGCAGGCCGTCTTCCCATTCTCCTTCGCAGTAGCCTCTGCCTGGCGATTTGAAGATGCCATGACCAGCAGGCTGCAAGTGGTTGTCAATCATTCCTCTATATACGCCCGACTTGCTGATAATCATGCCTTGATGAAGGGGCGGTATGCCTGGATGCCATCCCCGCTTGTCCCAATAGCCTCGATGAGTGATGATGTTGGGGATGTTGATGTTGAGGTTTGTACGATTTATGAGGCTGATGCGATTCATCAGTTTGAGCCGTAGTATGATGTTGTCGTTCTGCGCATTATAGTCGGCAATCATGCCGTACCCCTCGTCGTCGATACGATGTGCGCGTAGGTAGTATCTGAGTTCGGAGCTGATGCTCTCGTGAATCTCCAGCAAGGAGTCTTTTTGCTGCTGGCGGAAGTTCAAGAGCGTCTGGAAGTTCACCATCTTCGTATGGCGTGCGTGTAGGGTAGGACGCTTCTCGAAGTGAACGTAGGCGGCAAATAGTGCCGTAAAAGCTACGGCGAGGTATATGATGATGTCCTTGATGTTTTTTTGCATGATTTTGTAAATAAATCGATTTTTATTTTGCATTTCGCTCGGTTTACACTACCTTTGCTTCCCAGTTATGAAGGTTACGTTATTACAGACTGATATCGAATGGGCGCAGCCGGAGGTGAATATCCGTCGTGCCGAAGCGTTGTTGCGGGCTAACGGCGGCAGCGATGTCTATGTGTTACCCGAGATGTGGGCGACGGGTTTTGCTACTGAGCCAGAGGGCGTTGCCGAGGCAGAGGATACGAGTGCCGCCTTGCGGTGGATGCGTCGTGTTACAAGCGAACAGCAGGTTGCCGTTTGCGGGTCGCTGGCTGTCCGTTGTGCTGACGGCACCTATCGTAACCGTCATTATTTCTGTACCCCCGACGGGGTGTCTTTCTACGACAAGCATCATCTCTTCTCCTATGGTCATGAAGACCGCTTCTATACGGCAGGACAGCAGCGTTGCGTCGTGGAGTGGCGGGGGTGCCGTTTCTTGTTGATGACCTGCTACGACCTGCGTTTTCCCGTGTGGAGCCGCTATACCGAGGCAGAGCCTTACGATGCTATCATCGCCGTTGCCAACTGGCCTCAGTCGCGCCAGACTGCCTGGGAGGTGCTCACGCGTGCACGTGCCATCGAGAACCAGGCTTATCTGATAGGCGTCAACCGTGTGGGTGACGATGCGTACTCCCATTACCAGGGTGCCAGTCGTGTGGTCGATGCCCGTGGCGATATCGTGGGGCGTTGTGCTGACGATGTTGAGCAGGCGCTTACCATCGATTTTGACCTTGCTGCACTTCAGTCGGCCCGTCAGCGCTTCCGTGTTTTAGACGATGCGGATATCTTTAACCTCTAACCTTTAACATCCAGCCAAGCATCAATCAGCTTGCGGGCAATAGACAGCTTCTCGGGAATGGTGGGCAGGTTGTCCTTGCGGAACCAAGCCCCTTTCGCCAATTCCGAGCGTTGCAGGTGTATCTCTCCGCTCACATAATCGGCGTTGAAGCCCACCATGAGGCCGCAAGGGTAGGGCCAGGGCTGACTGCCGAAATACCGCAGGTTGGTTATCTCAATACCCGTTTCTTCCATCACCTCGCGATGGACGGCTTCCTCCAGCGTCTCGCCTGTTTCCACGAATCCTGCCACAAGTCCGAAGAACTCCGTGCGGAAGTTGCGGGCACGCACCAGCAGCACTTCGTCGCCCTTATGAACCAGCACGATGACTGCCGTGGCCAACTGTGGCCACACCTCCTTGCCGCAATGGGTACATTTCTTCGAGATGTCGGTATCCATGCGCATGGGTGCTCCGCAGACGCCACAGAAGCGGGTGTTTTGGTCCCAGTAGAGCAGTTCGTGGCACTTGCCTGCCTTCAGGTAGTCTTCTTGCGACAGTTTGTAATAGCTCTTGCGCAGGCCCACCATCTCGTGGTCGGGCATGTCGGTCATGGGCTGTTCTATGCGTAGGGCTTTGTCTCCCTCCACGTCCATGACGTGCGTCCACGGCTTCAGTTCTACGGGCGGTTCCTCGCCCTCGGGTATGCTGTAGTTTTCGCCGGTCTTTCTGAGCAGTAGCTCGTCCTGACAGAATATAAAGTATTTCATGTTTCTTCCTTAAAGTCTTTAATGTCCTTAGGGTACTTAAGGTCTTTCAGGTCCTTACTCCTTAAACAGAATCTTTCGGTCACGCTTCAAAGCCGGCTCAGCCCAGGCTTCCGGCACGAAACGCCAGTTGTTGTTGGGCTTAGGGTCCACGGTTTCCATGCGTTCAATCTCCTGCGTCAGGTAGTGGCGCAGGTCCAAAGGTGTCATCGTCAGCGTGCGGCCTGCCAGCGAGTCTCTTGGGATGCCGGCTCCTTGTGTGAGCAGTTCGCCTCCGCCATTGGCACGATAGCTGTTCATGGCTACCACGTACCATTTGTTCTCGTCGAAAGGCTCTCCGTTTGACATGCGCAGGATGTGCACCTTCTGTCCCTTGGGCTTGGTGACGTCTACCTCGTAGTCGATGCCTGCCGCCGAGTCGAAGTTGAACGTGAAGTTGACGAATCCGAAGCGTTGCATATCGTTGGCAATGGTGTTGTTGATGAGCAGGATATGGTCGTCGGGCGACGTCATGGTATTCACCCACAGGTTGTAGCTCATCTCCAGATGTCCCTTGATCTCGCTGCCTTTCATGCGCATAGTGTAGAGCCGGTTTTCAAACCGGTAGAGTTTGAACATGTCACGCATATAAATCTCGCCAGCGTTGATGGTATTGTCGAAAGCCAGCGGAGCCGCCAGGGAGATGTCGGCACCCGTAATCTGCAGCTGCAGGTTCTGGACAAAGTCCGTAAAGGCAGACGAGCCGAAGTAGCAGTCGCGTGACCGCAAGGGGCTTGACAGCATGCCGATACAACGGTTCACGTAGGTGTGTGTGTCGTCGATGGCCTCTTGGAAATGGCTGACAAAGTCCAGGTCAATCTCCAGAGGGCAAACGTCAACCAGTTCGCCTCGTTTGTCAATAATGCGGAAGCCGTTGGCGGTCCGTTCCAGCGTAATCGTGGCGTGTGCCACTTTCTTGGCGTTGCACGACGGGTCGAGGCTGAGTGTGCCGTTGTCTGTCAGGCTGTTGTGCTCGTTATGGTCGTGGCCGAAGAACAACAGGTCGATGCCCTCCACCTGTTCTGCCACCTTCTGACTGGCGTCCTCATCGTAGTCGTCGGTCTTGATGCCTCCCGTCCAGCCGCTGTGCATCAGTCCGCAGACGATGTCGGGCCGTTCGTGCTCGCGTACATATTTCACCCAGTAGCGCATAGACGCGATAATCTCCTCGAAGTGCAGTCCCGACCAGATGCTCTCGTTTAGCCAGAGTGGGATGGCAGGTGTCAGCATGCCGATGACGGCTACGCGCACGCCTTTTCGCTCCAGAATGACGTAAGGCTTGACGTAGGGCTTCCCTGTGCTGTTGTCGATGATGTTGGCGCCTATGACAGGACATTTTATCTCCTTGATCCACTTGTCATAGACGGCATGTCCGGTTTCCACGTCGTGGTTGCCAAAGCATTGTGCGTCGTAGCGCAGGTAGTTCACGATGTCAGCCGCTATGTTCGTCGTATCCGTCCGAACATAGTTATAATAATAGCAGATGGGCTGTCCTTGCAGGATGTCACCGTTCTCGAGCGTGATGACGGCGTCGTCGCCGTATTGCTGTCTGAGTTGTGAGAGGTAGGTGCTGACGCGTGCCATAGAGCCGCTGAGCGGTCGGTTGTTGTAAAAGTCAACGGGAAAGAAGCTTCCATGCACGTCGGTTGTCTCGACGAAGTGTAGTGTCAGCGTCTTTTTACTTTCTTGGGCAGCAGTTGTCAGGGCGAGGCATATCAGTCCCAGTCCTATCATGAAAATACGTTTTCTCATAGGCGAAATTTAATTTTTACGGCAAAGATATGTATTTTTGCTGACATTACCAAACTCTCGGCACGTTTTTTGCTGTAAAATTTGTAAATAATAAATTGTCAATTGTAAATTAATATGGCATTCATAGATTACTACAAGATTCTGGGCGTTGACAAGACGATACCGCAGAAGGACGTGAAGAAGGCTTACCTCAAGCGGGCAAAGCAGTTTCATCCCGACCTGCATCCTGACGACCCCAAGGCCAAGGCAAAGTTCCAGGCGCTCAACGAGGCATACGACGTGATTGGCGACCCCGAGAAGCGTAAGAAGTATGACCAGTATGGTGAGCAATGGAAAAATGCCGACGTCTTCGGAGGCGGACATGCAGGCGGAACGGGCGGCTTTGGCGGCTTCGGCAATGCTGGAGGCAATCCGTTCGAAGGCTTTGATTTCTCGTCGTTTACGTCGGGTGGAGGAGGTTTCTCTTCGTTCTTTGAGAACCTCTTCGGCGGGGGCGGCAGACAACGTACAAGCAGTCGACCGCGTGCTGCTGCCGATACACAGGCGTCAGCCACCATTCCCTTGCTGACGGCTTTAACGGGTGGTGAGGTGATTGTGCAGACTCCTTCGGGCGATAAGCTCAAGCTGAAGGTCAAGGCGGGCACGCAGCCCGGCTCAAAGGTTCGTCTGCGTGGGAAGGGCCAGGGCGGTCGCGACCTGATCCTGACCTACAACGTACAACTGCCCGAACAGCTGACAGACCGTCAGACGGCGTTGTTGCGCGAGGCGTTATCGTGACAGCTGCTGCAGGAATTCCTCAGCACGCTGAAGGTCGTCGGGCGTGTCTATGCCTACTGTTTCCACGTTGGTCGTGCCTACCCTGATGCGGTAGCCGTTTTCCAGCCAGCGCAACTGCTCCAGGCTCTCCGCCAGTTCCAGGGGAGACTGGGGCAGTTGTGTTATCTCCCTGAGCACCTCACGACGGTAGGCGTAGAGTCCCAAATGCTTGAGGTAGGGGAAAGGAAGCCTCCCCCTGTCCCCCTCCGAAGAGAGGGGGGATTGGTTTCGCACAAAGGGGATGACGCTCCGGCTGAAGTAGAGTGCGAATCCCTTGCGGTCGCACACAATCTTCGGCGAGTTGGGGTTCATGACCGCCTCCATCGTCTCGAAGGGCTTTCCTAAGGTGCCAATCTGCGTTTCAGGGGCGTCGAAGAGCTGGCAGAGCGTCTCAATCTGCGAGGCCTGTACAAACGGCTCGTCACCCTGGATGTTGATGACCACAAGGTCTTCTCCTCGCACCTCGTACTCCGTACCTCGTACCTCGATTTTTTCCATCGCCTCCTCTATGCGGTCGGTACCACTCTTGTGGTCGGCGCGCGTCATGATGGCTTGTCCGTCGAAGTCGCAGACGGTCTGGAAGATGCGGTCGTCGTCGGTAGCCACGAAGACGTCAGCCAGCACGCTCTTGGCTTGTTCATATACTCGCTGAATGACAGGCTTGCCGCCGAGTAGTGCCAGCGGTTTGCCGGGAAAGCGCGTTGATGCGTAGCGCGCAGGAATAATCGCAACAAACTTCATAATAAATACTAAATTTTCTGCAAAGGTACAAAAAATTCCTAACTTCTACCCCCAAACTCCTAACTTTTTTCTACCTTTGTATAGTTTAAACGAATCAAGAAAATGAAACTACGACATATTTTATCATCTATAATGATTGCTTTACCGCTTGCTGCGGGAGCACAGAGTATCACACTTGGAACGTGTACGACACACGACGGAGGCGAATATAACGGAGAAATGCAAGGCGGAAAGCCCAACGGAAAGGGAAAGACCGTCTTCGCTGACGGTAATGTCTATGAGGGCGACTATTTCCGGGGTCTCCGACATGGTTACGGCATCTTTACCTTCTTCGACGGCGAGCGCTACGAGGGCGACTGGTACAAGGACCACCAGCACGGCCTTGGCACCTATTATTTCCTGAATAACAACAAGTATGTTGGCCTGTGGTACATCGACGTGCAGCAGGGCGAGGGTACCATGTACTATTACAATGGTGACAAGTATGAGGGCAACTGGGAGAACGACCGCCGCCACGGAACGGGAAAATACACCTTTGCAAACGGCGCTTACTACGACGGCCAATGGGTGAACGACAAGAAGAGCGGCAAGGGCAAGTACGACTGGGGCGACGGCTCCACCTACGAGGGTGACTGGCGTGAGAACCAGCGTAACGGTCGCGGCACGTTCCGCTATTCCGACGGCGACGTCTATGTGGGCCAGTGGAAAGACGACTTGCAGCACGGTCGCGGCATCTACCGCTTCCAGAACGGCGACACCTACGAGGGTGACTACGTCGAGGGCGAGCGTACAGGCCAGGGCATCTTCACCTATGCCAACGGCGACAAATATACCGGTCAGTTCCTGAAGGGAGATAAGTCGGGTCAGGGCACGCTCGTCTGGAAGAACGGTAACACCTATACAGGCCAATGGCTGCATGACCTGCCCAATGGCCACGGCAAGCTGACCACGAAGAGTGGCGACGTGTTCGAGGGTGAGTTCAAGGACGGTAACATCGACGGCGAGGGCATCGCCCGCTATGCTGACGGCTCGAAGTTCAAGGGCACGTTCAAGAACGGCAAGCGCAACGGTCCCGCCATCGAGGAGGACAAGGAGGGCAACCGCTTCGAGGGCTCTTATGTTGACGACCGCCGCGACGGTCCCTACGTCGAGCGCGACCGCAACGGCAACATCACGTCGCAAGGCACTTACGTGCGAGGACGCAAGCATTAAAACAACAATATTATGATTATCGACACATTAGACAACCTGAGCAGCTATGCATCGCTCAACCCGCTGTTTGCCAAAGTCGTGGAGTTCATGAAGGCAAACAACCTGAACAAACTGGAGGCCGGTAAGCACGAGATTGCAGGCAAGGACCTCTTCGTCAACATCACCACCGCCAAGGGCAAGTCGCCCGACGAGGCTGTGCTGGAGACCCACCAGAAGATGATTGACATCCAGATACCGCTCTCTGGCGACGAGACCTACGGCTACACGCCCGCAGCCAGTCTGCCCGATGCTCCGTACAATGCCGAGAAGGACATCACGAAGTATGGCGACCTCATGGCCGAGTGTTTCGTGACCTGTCATCCTGGCATGTTCGCCATCTTCTTCCCGCAGGACGGACATGCTCCCTGCATCTCCTTCGAGCCGGAAATCAAAAAAGCGATTTTTAAGATTAAAGCATAATACTATGGCAACAACAAAGAAGACTACGGCGAAGCCCAAGAAGGCCGCCGCAAAGAAAGTGGTGGAGCCACAGGCTCCCCAGCACATCGGACTCGTTCGTAATGACCCGTGGCTCGAACCCTTCGAGGGTGCCATCAGCGGCCGTCACGACCACGCCGTCTGGAAAATCAATCAGCTGACACGTAACGGCAAGAAGAAGCTCTCGGACTTCGCTTCCGGACATCTCTACTTCGGACTCCACAAGCTCGCCAAGGGCTGGGTGTTCCGCGAGTGGGCACCCAACGCTACCGACATCTACCTCATTGGCGACTTCAACAACTGGCAGGAGAACGAGAAGTACCGCTGCAAGCGCGTCGCCGGTACAGGCAACTGGGAGCTGAAGCTCTCTGAGAAAGCCCTCAAGCACGGCCAGCTCTACAAGATGAAGGTGAAGTGGAATGGGGGAGAAGGCGAGCGCATTCCCGCCTGGTGCCGTCGCGTCGTTCAGGACGATCAGACCAAGATATTCTCCGCTCAGGTGTGGAACCCCGAGAAGCCCTACGAGTGGAAGAAAAAGACCTTCAAGCCCCACAAGGACCCGCTGCTCATCTACGAGTGCCACGTGGGCATGGGACAGGATGCTGAGAAGGTGGGCTCGTATAAGGAGTTCACCCAGAACGTGCTGCCGCGCGTCAAGAAGGACGGCTACAACGCCATTCAGGTCATGGCTATTCAGGAGCATCCCTACTATGGCTCCTTTGGCTATCACGTCAGCAGCTTCTTCGCTCCCAGCAGTCGCTTCGGCACGCCTGAGGACCTGAAGGAGATGATTGACACCGCCCACAAGATGGGCATTGCCGTCATCATGGACATCGTACACTCGCATGCCGTGAAGAATGAGGTTGAGGGCTTGGGCAACCTCGCCGGCGACCCCAACCAGTTCTTCTATCAGGGCGACCGCCACGAGCATCCCGCATGGGACTCGCTCTGCTTCGACTACGGCAAGGACGACGTGCTCCACTTCCTGCTCTCTAACTGTAAGTATTGGCTCGAGGAGTTCAAGTTCGACGGCTTCCGCTTCGACGGCGTTACCTCCATGCTGTATTATTCGCACGGATTGGGCGAGGCCTTCGGTGGCTATGGTGACTACTTCAACGGTCACGAGGATGACAACGCCATCTGCTACCTCACGCTGGCCAACTGCCTCATCCATGAGGTGAACCCCAACGCCATCACCATTGCCGAGGAGGTGTCCGGTATGCCCGGACTGGCTGCCAAGTTCGAGGACGGTGGTTACGGCTTCGACTACCGCATGGCGATGAACATCCCCGACTACTGGATTAAGACTATTAAAGAGGTACGCGACGAGGACATCAATGTCTGCAGCATCTTCTGGGAGGTCAAGAACCGTCGTCCTGACGAGAAGACCATCTCTTACTGCGAGTCGCACGACCAGGCACTCGTGGGCGACAAAACCATCATCTTCCGCCTCATCGATGCCGACATGTACTGGCACTTCGCCAAGAAGGATGTCAACGACCTCGCACAGCGTGGCATCGCCCTCCACAAGATGATACGCCTTGTGACGGCAGGAGCCATCAACGGCGGCTACCTCAACTTCATGGGCAATGAGTTTGGTCATCCCGAGTGGATTGACTTCCCGCGCGAGGGTAACGGCTGGTCCTACAAGTACGCACGCCGCCAGTGGAACCTCGTCGATAACAAGGACCTCTGCTACCATTGGCTGGGCGACTTCGACCGCGAGATGCTCAAGGTCATCAAGAGCGTTCGCAACTTCCAGGACAAGCCCGTAGTGGAGATCTGGCACGACGACGGCGACCAGGTGCTCTGCTTCATGCGCGGCGACCTCGTCTTCGTGTTCAACTTCTCGCCCACGCGTAGCTATACCGACTACGGTTTCCTTGTGCCTACGGGCTCCTACGACGTGGTGCTCAATACCGACTCGAAGGACTTCGGCGGCAACGGCTTCGCTGACGACAGCGTGACGCACATCACCAACTACGACCCGCTTTACGTCAAGGACAAGAAGGAGTGGCTCAAGCTCTACATCCCCGCTCGTTCCGCCGTCGTGCTGAAGAAGAACTGATAAGACCACACATGACAACAATGGGCAAGCCTCACTTACGAGACCTACCCATTTTTGTTGGTGTACAAAGTGCTTATGTAATCTTGCAATCTTGCAAGAAACTTCGCTTACACAGCCGCCCCGACTTTTCCCGTAATGAAACGCATAGTTTCATGCCATGAATCGTATGGTTTCATGCCATGAAAATTTTTCGTGCGATTTATTTTGTATTGTCCTCACTTATTCGTATCTTTGCAGGCAATAAAACTATAAATATGTACATTGCAATAGCCGGAAACATTGGTTGCGGCAAGACCACGCTCACGAATATGCTCGCCCGTCACTACGGGTGGGAGGCTCGGTTTGAGGCCGTTACCGACAACCCCTACCTGGAGGATTACTACAAGGACATTCGCCGGTGGTCGTTCGCGCTCGAGGTGTTTTTCCTGAAGGAGCGCTTCCGCGACCTGTTGCGCATCAACGAGGCCCAGCACACCATCATCCAGGATCGCAGCATCTTCGAGGGTGTCTATGTGTTTACCGCCAACAACAAGGCGATGGGCAACCTGAGCGACCGCGACTTCGATACGTACATGGAGCTCTTTGAGCAGATGATGAGCACGGTGCGGCTGCCTGAGCTCATGATATACCTGCGCGCCTCGGTGCCACACCTCGTGGCGAACATCCAGAAGCGTGGGCGCGACTATGAGCAGACCATCCAGCTGGAATACCTGCAGAACCTGAACGAGCGCTACGAGGACTTTATCTTCCATCGCTACAAGGGGCGGCTGCTGGTGGTTGACGTCGATGACATGGACTTTGAGCATAACTCGAAGGACTTTGCGAGCATCGTCGATAAGATAGACCGCACGCTCTTCGGACTGTTTTCGTAACAGCTCTCCGCCAATAATTAAGAATCAGAAATTCGTAAATATATCAAGATGCACATAGCAATAGCAGGAAACATCGGCAGCGGCAAGACCACGCTGACCAAGATGCTCGCCAAGCGATATGGATGGACGCCACGCTTCGAGCCCGTTGACAACAACCCGTATCTCGCCGACTTCTATGCCGACATGAAACGGTGGTCGTTTAACCTTCAGATATACTTCCTGAACAAGCGCTTCAAGGAAGTGGTTGAGATTGCGCAGTCGAAGGACACCATCATCCAGGACCGTACCATCTTCGAGGATGCACGCATCTTTGCACCCAACCTGCACGGCCAGGGCATGATGAGCGACCGCGACTTCCAGAACTACACCGACCTTTTCGATTTGATGATGTCGCTGGTGAAGTTGCCCGACCTCATGATTTATATCCGCTCGACTATCCCTAATCTTGTGGCGCAGATACAGAAGCGCGGACGCGACTACGAGCAGACCATCCAGCTGGACTACCTGCAGGGTCTGAATACACGCTACGAGGAGTGGATCAGCGGCTACAAGGGCAACCTAATTATCGTCGATGGCGACACTTGTAAGTTTGGCGAGGATCATGAGGCCTTCAAGCAGGTGACTGACATGATTGACGCGAAGCTTTACGGACTGTTCCCGATGGAGTGATGGTTTACGATTTACAGTTTACGGTTTACAGTTTACAGGTGATGATGAAAAAAATAACGATACTGTTGTTGGCAGCCGTTGCGTTGGCGGCATGTCAGGACGTCCGACAGGACGAGCCGCAGTTTGTGACCGTTGAGGATGGCCACTTCATGCGCGCGGGTGAACCATATTATTACGTTGGCACGAACTTCTGGTACGGAGCCATACTCGCTTCGGAAGGACAGGGCGGCGACCGCGACCGACTGTCAGAGGAGCTTGACAAGATGAAGAGTCTCGGCATTGACAACCTCCGCATACTCGTTGGCTCGGACGGTGAGCGGGGCGTGAAGACCAAGGTGGAGCCCACGCTGCAGATACGCCCGGGAGAGTATAACGACACCATCCTGGCAGGACTCGACTACCTGCTCATGGAGATGGGCAAGCGGCAGATGGTCGCCGTGCTCTACTTGAACAACTCGTGGGAGTGGAGCGGCGGCTACAGCTTCTACCTCGAGCATGCCGGACTGGGCAAGCAGCCACGGCCTGACGATGTGGGCTATCCCGCCTTCATGCAGGCCATGAGCCAGTATGCCACCAACGAGAAGGCTCACCAGCTGTTCTACGACTATGTGCGCTTCATCATCGGCCGCACGAACCGCTACACGAACGTGAAATATACGGACGACCCCGCCATCATGTCGTGGCAGATAGGCAACGAGCCGCGTGCCTTTGCTGAAGACAAGCTGCCCGCCTTCGAGAAGTGGATTGCCGAGGCCGCAGCGCTCATTCGCTCGCTCGACAAGAACCACCTCATCAGCATTGGCTCCGAGGGCGCCTGGGGCTGCGAGATGAGCTACGACAGCTGGGAGCGCATCTGTGCCGACAAGAACGTGGACTACTGCAACGTTCACCTCTGGCCCTACAACTGGGGCTGGGCAAAGGCCGACTCGCTCATCGAGAACCTGCCGCGTGCCAAGGAGAATACGAAGGAGTATATTGACAAGCACCTCGCCATCTGCGAGAAGCTGGGCAAGCCCCTCGTGATGGAGGAGTTCGGCTATCCGCGCGACGGCTTCAAGTTCACGCTTGACACCCCGACGAAGGGGCGCGACGGCTACTACGAGTACGTCTTCTCGCTTGTGGCCGACAATGCCGAGCAGGGCGGAAAGTTTGCCGGCTGCAACTTCTGGGGATGGGGCGGTTTTGCCAAGCCTGTACATGAACAATGGCAGGTGGGCGACCCCTACACCAATGACCCCGCGCAGGAGGCTCAAGGTCTGAATTCGGTCTTCGCAAGCGACTCATCGACGCTCTTTGTGGTGCGAGAACAGGCCGGAAGGATGAAAAAAGTGAAATAGTATAAATATCCGACAAAAGAGTATCATACTTTGTCGGATATTTTGCTTATCTTTGCACCGTCATTTTAATCCTAAAACTATTAACGACATGATAAAAAAAACGATGAGCCTGTTGATGGCTCTTTTCGCCATGCTGCAGCTGAGTGCGCAGATACGTGGCAACGACATCGAGGTGAAGGTGGTGCCCAACCACCAGGACTGGACCTACAAGACGGGCGAGACGGCGACGTTTACCATTAGCGTCACCCGCTCGAATACGCCTCTCAGCAACGTCACCATTGACTATGCTGCTGGTCCGGAGATGTACCAGACCGTCAAGAAAACGGGCGTGGTGCTCAAGGACGGCACGCTGACGCTGAAGGGCAAGATGGACGTGCCGGGATTCTACCGCGTCGATGTAACAGCCCACGTGGGCGGCAAGGACTACAAGGGTGCCTGTGGAGCAGCCTTCTCGCCTGAGCGACTGCAGCCCACAACGGTCATGCCTGCCGACTTCGACAGCTTCTGGCAGAACGCCATCAGCGAGGCCCGCAACACCGACCTGAACCCCACGAAGCGACTGCTGCCCGAGCGTTGCACGAAGGACGTGAACGTCTATGAGGTCAGCTTCCAGAATATGCAATGGAACTACCGCACCTACGGCATCCTCTGCGTGCCCGTCAAGGAGGGTAAGTATCCCGCCTTGCTGCGCGTGCCCGGAGCTGGCGTTCGTCCTTATGGCGGCGACGTCTATACGGCTTCGCAAGGAGTGGTGACGCTCGAGATAGGCATTCATGGTATTCCCGTCACCATGCAGCAGGGCGTCTATGACGACGTGTTCAACGGAGCGCTGATGGGCTACTGGGAGTTCAACGCTGACAACCGCGACAAGATGTACTACAAGCGCGTGGTGCTGGGATGCATCCGCGCCATCGACTACATAGAGCAATACACCCCGTGGAACGGCAAGCAGCTCGGTGTGACGGGCAGCAGTCAGGGAGGATTCCTGAGTCTGGCAACGGCCGGACTCGACAAGCGCGTCACCTGCTACGCACCCGTTCATGCTGCCATGTGCGACCACACGGCATCGCTCAAGGGCGTGGCCTGCGGCTGGCCCCACTATTTCTATTGGAACAAAGGCAAGGGTCAGGAGAAGCAGATTGAGACCTCGCGCTACTACGACGGCGTGAACTTCGCACGACGCATCACCAGCCAGCAGACGGGATGGTTCTCGTTCGGATACAACGACGACGTGGTACCGCCTACAACCGCGTGGGCAACCTATAACGTGGTGACTGGTCCGAAGGATATTTCACCCTATCAGGCTACGTGGCACTTCTGGTTCCAGGAACAATGGGACGAGTGGGAAGGCTGGCTGCTCAAGCAACTGAAGAAGACGCCTGCCACCGAACTGGAGAAACGCCTCTATGCCATTCGCGAGAAGGGCTACATGGCCGCTCACCAGGACGACCCGTTCTACGGTATCGGCTGGGCTTATGAAGACGGCAGGAGCGACGTGCTCCAGACCGTTGGCGACTATCCTGCCGTCATGGGCTTCGAGCTTGGCGGCATCGAGATGGGCGACGAGAAGAACCTTGACAGCGTGCCATTCACTCGCATGCGTGAGGAGATCATCAAGCACCATAAGCGTGGCGGCATCATCACTATCAGCTGGCATCCGCGCAATCCCATTACGACGGCTCCTCACGGAGGACGCTCAGGACAGGCATTCCCTACAGGCTCTTCCTGGGACGTGACTGATGCGACCGTCGTGCGCAGCGTGTTGCCCGGAGGTGCTCAGCATGAGAAGTTCAAGCTCTGGATGCAACGCGTGGCCGACTTCATGAAGTCGCTCAAGACCGAAGACGGACAGCCCATTCCCATCATCTTCCGTCCCTGGCACGAGAACAACGGCTCGTGGTTCTGGTGGGGACAGAAGCTCTGCTCTGACGAGGAGTTCCGCGGACTGTGGAACATGTTGCAGGACTATATGAACGCGCAGGGCTTCGATAACCTCTTGTGGAGCTATTCGCCTAACCTCGACGGCAACTGGACGAAGGAGCGCTTCCTCGCTCGCTATCCCGGCAATGACCGCGTGACGCTGATTGGTGAGGATGCTTACCAATGGGGAACGGAAGCAGACTTTGTGAAGCAGCTGACTGCCGACCTCGACTTCCTCTCGAAGTTTGCTGCCGACAACGGCAAGCTCTTCGCGATGACGGAGTGCGGCTTCAAGAACCTGCCTGACGGCACGTGGTTCACGCGTGTGCTGAAGCCCATCATGGACAAGTACCGCATTAGCTACTTCCTCTTGTGGCGTAATTACGAGACGGAGTATTTCGGCCCTGTTCCCGGCACACCTTGTGGCGACGACTACAAGAAGCTGTCGAAGGCTCAGAACACGTTGTTCCTGAAGGACATTCAGGACATTAAACATTAAAAGATTTAATTTCAGAAGATAAAACATTAAAGATTAGATAAAGATGAATTTCGAAGAAAAAGTAAAGGCCCTGCGTGCTCACCACGAGGAGCTGCTGAGCCGTAAGAACGAACCCGTGGAGTGGGGGAACGGCATCTACGAGAAGTGGAAGTTCCCTATATTGACGGCCGAACACACGCCGCTGGAGTGGAAGTATGACTTCTCAGAGGAGGACAACCCCTACCTGATGCAGCGCATCATGATGAATGCCACGCTGAACTCAGGTGCCCTGAAGTGGCAGGGGAAGTATCTGCTCGTGGTTCGTGTGGAAGGGGCTGACCGTAAGAGCTTCTTCGCTGTGGCAGAGAGTCCCAACGGCGTGGATAACTTCCGCTTCTGGGACGAGCCCATCACCATGCCCGATGACGTGATTCCGGCTACCAACATCTACGACATGCGCATCACCCAGCACGAGGACGGCTGGATTTACGGCGTGTTCTGTGCTGAGCGTCACGACGACTCGCAGCCGGGCAACCTTTCGGCAGCTACGGCTACGGCTGGCATCGCCCGCACGAAGGACCTGAAGACGTGGGAGCGCCTGCCCGACCTGAAGACGAAGAGTCAGCAGCGCAACGTCGTGCTGCATCCTGAGTTCGTCAATGGGAAATATGCTTTCTATACCCGTCCGCAAGATGGCTTCATCGATACAGGCTCTGGCGGCGGCATTGGCTGGACACTTGTCGATGACATCACCAATGCCGAGGTGAAGGACGAGACCATCATCTACGAGCGCAAGTACCATACCATTACGGAGGTGAAGAACGGCGAGGGTCCGCACCCCATCAAGACTCCGAAGGGCTGGCTACACCTGGCTCACGGCGTGCGTGCTACGGCCGACGGTCTGCGCTATGTGCTCTATATGTACATGACGGCACTCGACGACCCCACGCGAGTGATTGCCCGTCCGGGTGGATTCTTCCTCGTGCCCGAGGGTGACGAGTATCTGGGCGACGTGATGAACGTTGCCTTCGCCAACGGCTGGATTGCCGATGAGGATGGTAAGGTATTCATCTACTATGCTTCGGCCGATACCCGCATGCACGTGGCTACATCGACCATTGACAGGCTTGTTGACTATTGCATGAACACGCCCGAGGACGGCTACTACACAGCTGCCAGCGTGGAGACCATCAAGAAGCTGGTGGCGAAGAACCGTGCCAACAAATAATCGTAATAATGTAATAACGAAATAATGAAAAAAACATGGCTACTTTAAAAGAAAAAATAGGTTATGCGCTTGGTGATGCCGCAGCGGGTGGTATTACCTGGAAAGTGATGTCTATAGCGTTCCCGCTGTTCTTTACTAACATCTTCGGACTGACCGTTGCAGACACGGCGACGCTGATGCTCATAGCGCGTATGTTTGACGTGGTGACCGACCCGCTCATGGGTTCTTTGTCAGACCGTACGCAAAGCCGCTGGGGTACCTACAGGCCGTGGCTCATCTATGGCGCCATCCCCTTCGGACTCATCTTCGCCTTGCTGCTTTATACCCCCGACTTCGGTATGACGGGTAAGCGCATCTGGGCCTATTCGCTCTATCTGCTCATGATGGCTGTCTATACGGCTGTGAACGTGCCCTACGGCTCGCTCCTGGGTGTGATGACGGATGACGACAACGAGAAAAACCAGTTCTCGGCATTCCGTATGGTAGGTGCCTATGCGATGGGCTTCATCACGCTGCTCTCGTTTCCCCTCATCATCGAGATGATTGGTGGCGAGAAGATTGGCGGCGAATATACCGCTGCGGCCAAGCAGCACCAGTATGCCCTCATTGGTTTGATATTTGGCGTTCTGGCGGCTGCCGGTACGCTGGCCTGTGGACTGCTCACCAAGGAGCGCATGAAGCCCGTTCGTGCGGAGAAGTTCTCGTTCAAGCCCTTTGCCGACCTGTTCAGGAACAAGCCTTGGATCATCCTCACGCTTATCGGCGTTTGCATGAACTTCTTTAACGGCTTCCGCTATGCTGTGGCCGGCTATATGTTCGAGTACTGCATGCATGGCGACGTGACCGTCAGTGGCATGATTATTAACTATACTGCCTTCATGACCTTCGGCGAGGCTACCTGTATGGTCTTCGGTGGCGTGTCGCCCGTCTTCACCAAGAAGGTGGGCTCCAAACGTATGGCCTTCCTCTGGGCTGGCGTCATCTGCTTTGTCACGTCCATCCTCTTTTTCTTCATCCCCATGGATCCCGCCTATATTTGGGTGATGATTGCCGTTGTCATCCTGACATCTATCGGCATCGGCATCTACTCGCCGCTGTTGTGGTCGATGTATGCTGACGTGGCTGACTATGCTACTGAGAAGAACGGTACCTCGTCAACGGGACTCATCTTCTCCAGTGGTACGATGGCCATGAAGTTCGGTACGGCCATCTCTGGTTCGCTCGTTGTATTGCTGCTGGGTATTGCCGGCTTCATGTCGGGTACCAACGAGGTGACGGGTGAGACCATCATCACCATTACCGATATGGAGTCGGTACGCAGCATGGTGTGGATGCTCTTCTCGCTGTTCCCCGCAGTCATTGTGGTGATTATGATGGGCTTGCTCTATGTGTATCCCATTAAGAAGTAATAAGAATTTATGGAAAATCTCAAATCGATGAGACAGGAAATGCAGGATGTGTTACAGAACAACATCCTGCGTTTCTGGCTTGAGCAGATGCAGGACCGCGAGAACGGCGGCTTCTATGGTCGCATGGACGGACGGGGCGTGCTGCATCCTGAGGCCGAGAAGGGTGCCATCCTGAATGCAAGGATACTGTGGTCGTTCTCTGCCGCCTACAGGGTACTGGGAAAACCGGAATACCTGGATGCTGCCACCCGCGCCAAGGACTATATCATCGACCACTTCATTGATAAGGAGTACGGAGGCGTCTATTGGAGCGTCGATTACAAGGGCAATCCGCTCGACACGAAAAAGCAGTTCTATGCCATAGGATTCGCTATCTACGGCCTCTCGGAGTATGCTCGTGCCACAGCCGACCGCGAGGCGCTGGAGTATGCGCTGCAGCTCTTCGACTGTATCGAGGAGCATGCCTTCGACCACGAGCACAACGGCTACATCGAGGCGTGCACGCAGGAGTGGGGCGAGATGGCTGACATGCGACTCTCGGAGCTGGACGCCAACTTCCCCAAGTCGCAGAATACCCACCTGCACATCATTGAGCCATACACCAATCTGCTGCGTGCCGTCCGCGAGTTGCAGGCTCAGGAGTCGTGCGACTATGTGCCTGTACTCGGTTCCGTACTGCCTACGGGTATCGTCGTTGATGATGCTACGCTCATCGCCCTTCAGTCTTCAGTCAAAAACCTCATCGACATCTTTACTGACAAGATTCTCAATCCTGAGACCCACCACCTCGACCTCTTCTTCTCGATGGACTGGACGCGTGGTGCCGGCCGTCTGGAGAGCTACGGCCACGACATCGAGTGCTCGTGGCTTATGCACGAGGCTGCCCTTGTGTTGGGCGACAAGAACGTTCTGGCAAAGGTGGAGCCTATCGTTCGCATGGTGGCAAAGGCCAGCGAGAAGGGCCTGAATGCTGACGGCTCGATGATTCATGAGGCCAACCTCGACACGGAGTATGTGGACGACGACCTCCACTGGTGGGTACAGGCGGAGAATGTAGTAGGGTGGTTCAATATCTGGCAGCACTTCGGCGATGACGACGCGTTACAGAAGGCTCAGCGTTGCTGGGATTACATCAAGCAGAACCTCATCGACTACGAGCATGGCGAGTGGTACTGGAGCCGCCGTCCTGACGGCACGCTCAACCTCGACGACGACCATGCGGGCTTCTGGAAGTGTCCCTACCACAACAGCCGCATGTGCCTGGAAATCATTGAACGTATGGGTTAGAAGAAAAGGAATTTCTTTTTCTTCTTGCCCGTGCGGCGCTCTTCCTCTTCCTGCTGACGCTTTTTCTCTTCCTTTTGCAGCTTTTTCTGACGTTTCTTCTCTTCCTTGGCTTTTTTGTCCTCGTCAGAAAGGCCGTGGAACTTGATGCCAGGATGCGTAATCTTCATCTTGCTCATGTCCTCGGTATTGGTAAACGAGAACTGGAAGTAGATGTCGCGGTGCTTGCCGTTCTGATTGACGTTACCTGTGGCTACGGCTCCGTCACTCGTGATGTCAGCAGTCAGGCGGCGCACGTGGATGCCCATGTACGAGCAGTCGTCAACCGTTGCATTCACCGTTCCTATGGGTAGCTTGCCGCCCTTCTGACGGCGCATGATAGCCGTACGGGGCTTCGAGATATCGACAGAGAACTTGGCACTTGCCTCGACGTTCCCCAGCTTCTTGATGTCCATCACGCGTCCCAGCGCCAGGTTCTTTGTGCTGGCCTGTCCCACGACGTATTTGTTGTTCTCGTCCAGGTAGAAGTTGAAGTTTATACTGCCCATGCTCGTGTGCAGCAGGCCGCGGAATGCCTCCTTCTTGTAGAGCACGTCGAAGCTGCCTGTATAGGTGATGTTGCCAAGCCTGCGCAGCTGCTTCATCATCATCCTCTTGACGGGGAACTGGGCGATAATCAGTTCTGCCTCAGAACCGCTGGTGTTCATGCGGTTGACGTTGAAGTGCACGTCCAGCAACTCCTTCTCCTTCAGGTGGGTAATGTCGCCTGCAGCAGCAATGGTCAGTCGCTTGTTGTCGGTGTTCACGCGGATGTTGCGGAAGCTCAGGGTGCTGTCCGTACCGCTCATGGTGAGTGTCAGGTTCAGGGGTAGGGTAAACTTGCCCAGCACGGGTGCGAAGGGGCGTGCAATGTCTTTCAGCAGCGTGCGTCCGGTAATGGTGCCTGTTTGGAACGCCAGCTTGATGCCCTTCTTCTTGCTGGGAAGCTGCATCTCGGCGTTGGCAATGTGCAGCTTCGTGTCGCCCTGTTGCACGTTGATGTCGTTCAGCAGCAGCCGGCCCTTTACCAGTACTGCGCGTGCCGTCAGGTTGCGGAAGTCCATTCCTGTAATGCTGTCCTGTGCCACGCACTCTGTCAGCTCCATCTTCAGCGAGTCCTTGATGGTGGCGTCGATGGTCATGTTCGCATGGGCGGTAATGTCCAGGTGTCCCACGTCGAAGAATCCGCGCTTCGGCTTGCCTGTGTTCTTACGCGGCAAACGGTTGTCAGTCCGGAAACGCAGGCCTTCCAACTCGGCCTTGAATACTTTTCCTTGCTGTTCGGCCTTCAGCTGCTTGATGCAAGCCCAGTTGTCCACGGGACCATTCTTCTTCTCTGCCGTCCACGTTGCCTGAATGCTGTCTGCCTTGATATGCTTGCCGTTGTACGTGGCCGAGTGCAGCCGGAAGTCGTATTTGTCGTAATTGACGTGTATGCGGTTCAGCTCTACATGACTCATGTCGAGCGTCATCTTGTGCTTTTTCTCGGGTGTTGGCGGCAGGCTGTCGGCTGTCGGTTTTTTCTTGCTGAAGGCGTCAATCACAAACTGGTAGTTGGCTGGCACGGAGTCGGTCTTCTTCGTCAGCAGGGCGTTCAGGCCACTTATCTCCACATCATTGATTACGATGCTGTCCCTGAGCAGCGCCATCAGCCCCATGCTGGCCGACAGCTTCTCCATCTGCAGCATCTTCCGTTGTTGCTGGTCTTCTATTTCCAAACCGTAGAGGTTGACGGAGCCTCCGAAGAGACTGATGTCGGCACGTTCTATCTTGACGCGCGTCTGCAGTTTCTCGCTCAGCAGTTCTGTCGCAAAGGTTGCAATCTCCTGCTGTATGGCGGGAATGTGAAACAGTAGTGTAGCAAGCACCATCAGCATCACTACCGAAAGAATGATGCCTCCCAGGATTTTCAGTATAAGTGTCTTCTTTTTCATCATTGGTTGCAAAGGTACGAATAAGCGAGAAGAAAACCAAAAAAAGGTTGGATTTTCTCGAGCGAGAGTACATTCTTACCTTTTTACTTTTTTACCTTTTTACCTTTTTTATTGCAATTTATTTTGTATTTCGCTCGGTTTGCACTACCTTTGCCCTCAGAAACAAAAAAAGGAATATTATGAAGAAGAAGTCGTTTGTGTTTATTGTCTGCTGTCTGCTGACGGTGGTCTGCTGTCCGCTCTCTGCGCAGACCAGCTTTGGCGAGCGTCCGAAGCTCGTGGTCGGCATCGTTGTTGATCAGATGCGCTGGGACTACCTCTCGCGCTACTATGAGCAGTTTACTGACGGAGGATTCCGCCGCCTGTTGGGCGAGGGCTACAGCTACAACAACTGTCTCATCAACTACGTGCCTACGGTGACGGCCATCGGTCACGCCAGCATCTATACCGGCACCACGCCCGCCTTTCATGGCATCTGCGGCAACAACTTCTACATCGACGAGGAGAAGGTCTATTGCGTCAGCGACCCGACGGTTGAGCCCGTAGGCTCCGACAACAGGAAGGACGGCTGCATGTCGCCCGTCAACCTCGTTGCCACCACCATCGGCGACCAGCTGCGCCTGCATACTGACTTCCGTTCGAAGGTCATCGGCGTCAGCTACAAGGACCGCGCCGCCATCTTGCCTGCCGGCCATGCTGCCAACGCTGCCTACTGGCTCGACAGGAAGAACCGCCAGTTTATCACCTCCACCTACTACATGCAGGAGCTGCCTGAGTGGGCGAAGGCCTATAACTGCGAGCTCATCAAGAACGAGGAGTTCAAGCGCGTGGGCAAGGACGTCGGACTCTATCCCCTCTGCGGCCACATCACCACCGATATGGCCATTGCTGCCCTCAAGGGTGAGCAGCTGGGCAAGGGCGACGTGACTGACATGCTCTGCGTGAGCTACTCCCAGACGGACGTCATCGGCCATAAGTATAGCACGCGCGGCGAGCATACCAACGAGGCCTATCTGGAGCTCGACAAGGACATTGCCCGTCTGCTCTCGGCACTCGACGAGCAGGTAGGACGCGGACAGTATCTCCTGTTCCTCACGGCCGACCACGGTGGAGCCCACAACTGGAAGTTCATGCAGGACCATAAGCTCTCGGCAGCACCCTTCTGGAGTGACCACCTGAAGGAGCAGATTTACGAAGAGAGCCGTAACGATATTGGCGACGAGGGAGACTTCATTGGCGACATCATGGATTGCCGCATCTTCCTCGACTGGAAGCATATCCGCGAGCATGGGCTCATAACAGCCGACATGACCCACCACGTGCTCAATCTGGTTCGTAAGCATCAGGACGTCATCTTTGCAGCTGCCTACGAGGACCTGGCCACTACGGCCATGCCGCCCATCCTGCGCGAGCGTGCACTCCTGGGGTACTATCCTGGGCGCTCAGGCGACATCATCTACATTCCCAAACCCAACTTTTACGAGTACGGCTCGTGGTCGTCGCCTATAGGTACCACTCATGGCCTCTGGAATCCCCACGATGCACACATCCCCATGGTGTTCTTCGGCTGGAAGGTGCCCCACGGCGAGAATCCCCGCGAGACCCACATCACCGACTTTGCGGCAACCGTTTGTGCCATGCTCCACATCCAGCAGCCCAATGCCTGCATCGGCGAGGCGCTGAGGTTTGAGTAATAAAAATGAAATAAAAGTAAATTGACAAAAGTGAAAAAGAGATGGCGTTGCAAGCCGGGCGAACAGCCTACAGAGCTTGATAAGAAAATGATGTATCTGGAGAACAAGGGAGCCCTTGTCCCCACACGCGAACTTATATTGAACGACGAACAGATAGCCGGAATACGCCGCTCAGGAGTAGTCAATACGGGCGTGCTCGACGCAGTAGCGGCAGCCATCCGTCCCGGCATGAACACACAGGAGATTGACGACATCTGCATGGCCTACTGTCGTGAGCATGGGGCCACGCCAGCCTGTCTCGGCTATGGTGGTGACAAGGACACGCCGCCCTTCCCCAAGAGCGTCTGCACCAGCATCAACGAGGTGGTCTGTCACGGCATACCCAAGGAGGAGGACGTGCTTGAGGAGGGTGACATCATCAACGTCGATTTCACCACCATCCTCGACGGCTACTACAGCGACGCTTCGCGCATGTTCATCGTGGGCGGCAAGACTATGCCCGAGAAGGAGCAGCTGGTGCGTGTCACCAAGGAGTGCCTCGAGATTGGCATGGAGGCTGCCAAGCCCTGGCACGGCGTCAACGAGATAGGACGTGCCATACAGAAGCACGCCAACAAGTACCACTACGGCGTCGTGCGCGACCTCTGCGGCCACGGCGTAGGACTGAAGTTCCACGAAGACCCAGAGGTGGCTCATTTCTCACAGCGTGGCGATGGCATGCTGCTCGTCCCCGGCATGGTCTTCACCATTGAGCCCATGATCAACATGGGTACCTGGCGCGTCTTCATCGACGAGGGCGACCCCTACGGCTGGGAAGTCATCTCCGAAGACGAGCTCCCTAGCGCCCAGTGGGAGCACACCCTCCTCATGACTGAGCACGGCGTAGAGATCCTGACGTACTGATACTTGATGTTTTTGTTTTTCTTAGGTGTTTGGCGGCATCAGTAATCGTAGTTGTAGAGCGCGATGTTCAGCAGGGTACACATGGCTTCGGGACCGGAGAAGGATCTGAAGCTCTTGTCAAGATGGCGTTCCATGAAGTCGATGGAACGGCGGTTGTGGCTGGCATCACGACACTTCTTCTTCAGCTCGTCGGTTGCCCACTCGAAACAGGGCCATGTGCTGCTGCCGCTTGAGTCGCAATCGCTGCTGACTCTGGTGAAATGGTCGTCACCATCGACGTCGATATAGATGGTGCAGACGTAGGTGCCGCCGAACAGGGAGCCGAGCAAGCTTCCCGGCTCAAACGATGCCTTGAGGACGACCTGGTCGCTCGTGATGCGCTTGATCTCTACGCCGTTGAACTCGCTGGCATTCGGGTGGGCATAGTAGAAGAGGTTTTGTACGTATTGCTCGGTGAAGAAGCTCCTCAGCTTGCGGACGCTCTGGCCTGTGGCCGTGACTGCGGCTGAAACGAGCAGCAGAAGAATGATGGTCTTTTTCATACGTATTATATTAGTTGCGTTTCTCTTTCAGGATGCCGTGACGATAGGCATAGAGCAGTTCCTTGAGGTCAGAGACCTGCTCACGGAGCTCACGGCCCTTGTCGGTATCGGCGACGAGCATGCGGTGGGCTGACATCTCGACAAGCTGTGTGGTCGATTTGATGTCGGTACCGCGAAGCACGGCTTCGGTGGCTGAGGTGAACGGCTCGTGCTGCACGAGCTGGAAGCCGCGGGAGTGATAGACCAGCGTGTAGCCGGCGATGCCCGTCTCCTGGTGGTAGGCCTCTGAGAAGCCACCGTCGATAACCATGAGTCGTCCGCCCGCCTTGATGGGGGTCTCGCCCTTGGCAACGTGTACGGGCACGTGGCCGTTGATGATGTGGCGCTGAGGCCCTTGCACGCCGAAGGCATCGAGGATGCGGTCGCAGACGTCAGGCTCGTTACGCAGCTTGAAGTAGTAGCCTTTCTCTTCCTTGTAGGTATCCTTGTCGCAGAGGAAATAGCGCTCGAAGGTGGCCATCTTCGACTTGTCGAACAGTGGGGAGTCGGGGCCGCACCAGAGATAGAGGAAGTAGTCGCGGGCATTGTGGCGCTCGTCGGGGTCGCTGTCGGCTGTGAAGGCTGTGCGGATAATCTGGCCAGTCTTCTCGAGCAGCTCGCGTCCGCTGTGTCGTTCGCCGAAGAGCTCCACCTCCTTGAGTGTGCCGTCGGCATTAAGGGGGATGCTGGCGTGGAAGAGCAGGTTCGAGTTGTAGATGGCGTACATGCAACCGTGGCTGAGCAGCGTGCGGATGTGCTTCTGCAGCTTCTCGCTGACGGCAAACGAGTGGCGCAGCTTCTCCATGAGCTGCTCCTCCTCTGGGGTGAGGGCCTCTGGTTGTGCAGGGTCGATGGTGGGGAAGTTGCAGCTCTTCATCTCGTACTCCTTGCCGTCGATGGTGCAGACGCCTCGCTGGTAGTCAACGTGGCTGAGCAGGCAGCGGTCGTCCATCTGCCACTCAGGATGGCGCCTGAAGATCTTGGACTCCTCCTTGAACTGAAGCACGCTGACGGCCTTGTGCATGCAGGTGGTCAGGCGCATCGTCTTCTCGTCTATCTGCTGACCTTTCAGCAGCTTGGGCACGAACTCCTCGCAAGGGTCGTCGCCGTAGGTCTCCATAGCGAACGTGGCCAGCGGCACGAGATTGATGCCGTAGCCCTCCTCGAGCGTGGAGAGGTTGGCGTAGCGCAGCGACAGTCGCAGCACGTTGCAGATGCAGGCCTTGTTGCCCGCACAGGCTCCCATCCAGAGGATGTCGTGGTTGCCCCATTGTATGTCCCACGAGTGGTACTGGCGCAACGTGTCCATGATGATGTGGGCGCCCGGTCCGCGGTCGAAGATGTCGCCCAGGATGTGGAGCTGGTCGATGGCCAGCCGCTGTATGACGTTGCAGAGTGCTATGATGAAGTCGTCGGCGCGTCCTGTGGTGATGATGGTATCGACAATGACGTTGACGTAGGCGGTCTTGTTGTTGTCCTCGGTGCGCTCGTGGAGCAGCTCCTCGATGATGTAGGAGAAGTCCTGCGGCAGCGACTTGCGCACCTTCGAGCGGGTATATTTGCTGGAGACGTCGCGACACACCTTGACCAACTGGTGGATGGTGATGTGGTACCAGTCGTCGATGTCCTCGTCGGCAGCCTTGATGAGCTCCAGCTTCTGCTCAGGGTAGTAGATGAGCGTGCAGAGCTCCTTCTTCTCTGACTCGCGGATGGCGTTTCCGAAGAGCTCGTTCACCTTTCGCTTGATGTTTCCCGAGGCGTTCTTCAGAATGTGCTGGAAGGCTTCGCTCTCTCCGTGCAGGTCGGCAAGAAAGTGCTCGGTACCCTTGGGCAGGTTCATGATGGCCTCAAGGTTGATGATCTCTGTCGAGGCATCAGCAACGGTAGGGAACGACTGACTGAGCAGGTGCAGATAGTGCAGGTCAGCCTTCAGCTCACGATGGTGTGTATTTTTCATATTTTCAGTCGATTAGTTATAATAGATTCAAGTTTTTCTGTTTGTTTGTCGCTGACGGCAGGAATGGGCATCATGCCTTCCTCAAACTGTGTGAACGAGTCCAGCACACCCATCAGTCTTTGGGCGAAAAGCAGCAGGCGGTTCTCCTTGAGCGTCTCCGTGAGCAGCTCCTCGTCGATGTCGTGTTCACGTATCTCGTGTTCCAGTTCTATCATGTGACTCATGGTCAGCTGTCGGGCTGTTGCCTGATGGTGCAGGAACTTGAACGTTGCCAGCAGACGGTCGTTCTCGCTGGCGAACTTGTTGCCGATAGACTCGCTGATGGTCTTTGCCGGCTGGTAGGAAGTGGGGAAGTAGCTCTGCACCTGGCTGACGTCAATCAGGGGTTCCCTGACGCCCAGCACGCGGATGCCCCGTCGGAGCCAATTGTCCAGTTGCTCGTGGCGTGCATAGATGAACAGCAGTCGCCAGTTTAATGGCGAATCGAAGATGGATAATGATTGAGCGTCAATCCACTCCTTGTGTCCGCAAGCAGCGGCCTTCAGCAGCAGGAAGAGTGCCTGGCGCGTTGTCTCGTCCATGATGTTCAGCACGTCGCTGTCCATGACCTTGTGATAGACGACCAGCAGTTGTTGGCACATCTCCTCAGGAGTCACGGAGTAGGTGATGAGCGCGTTGCGAATGGTTTCTATGCGGGGGTTCCAGCCCAGTCGTTCCAGGCTTTTCTGTTCCATGCTGCCCATAGCGATGATGGCATGGGCATCCTGGATGGTCTTGCGCTGGTAGAGCAGCGTCTTGGGCATCTTCTCCTGCCACTGGCGCTCGCGCAGAATCCAGGGCTCCAGCTCACCGTGCGGAGAGATGACAACCCTGCATCCCTTCTCCTGTGCCAATGTTGCTGCCTTCGCAAACTGCACCGACCAGCAGCCGTGAATGTGCAGGATGTCGTAGTGCAGAGAGGCGAGAGCCTTCTTGACGTCAGCGAGGCTGGTGGTAGCTGTTGCCTCCACACTTCCGGCCATCGTCTCCCTGAGCAAGCTGACGTAGCGTGCCTGCATATCGTTCTCCTGATGGTAGAAGTGTAGTGTTCTCATAGGCTATAGGGTATTTATGCGCAGTTATCCGTGTTACGCCACCAGACCTGCCAGCGCAGCTTCCACAGAGCGTAGCTGCTAAAATCCTTGTCGAAGAGTCTGACGGCATCGTGGACACAGTCTTTTCTGACGGCTACGGCATCGTAGAGCCCGCGACGGAATTTCTTCCATTTGCCCTGATGACCGTTGCCCGGACGGCGCTCGGCCTTGCGTATCAGGGGAGCAGCATCATCGAGTGTCTGCCACGTTTGGTAGTACACGCTGTTGTGTTTCTTGTCGCTATAGGACATCATCACCTCGCCACCTCTGGCGGCCTGTTGCTGCAGACCTTTGAGCCAGTCTTCCGTGAGGGGAGGGCGGCTGATATCGGCCAGCACCACCCACTGGCTTTTCGCGGCTTTCACGCCTACGGACAACGCCAGCTGCAGCCGGCTGGGGTTGAAGACGACCGACTTCGGCAGGAACGTGGTGTAGAGCTGTGGGTAGCGATTTTTCATCTGCGTCAGCACGTCGGGCGTGTTGTCTGTGGACGAGTCGTCAACCACAATAACCTCAACCTCGCAGCCCTCCTCGCACGGTTGCGTGAGGAAGCGTTCCAGGTTCTGCTCAATCTCGTTTGCCTGGTCGTGTACTGCTATGACGATTGAAAGTCTGTTGTCCGTTGTCATTCCTTATCTTATTTCGTCGCTGGTGTAGCCCTGTGGCAGTCGGCGGCAGTTGTACTGCGAGGCCATGATCTCACCATAGGCACCTGCAGAGCGAATGGCCAGCAAGTCACCACGTTGCGTGCGGTTCAGGTCAATCTGCTTGGCAAACACGTCGGTGCTCTCGCAGATGGGGCCCACCACGTCGTAGGTCTCCATGGGCTCGTTGCTGCTGATGTTCTCAATCTTATGGTAAGCCTGGTAGAGCGCTGGACGAATGAGGTCGGTGAATCCGGCATCGACGATGGCGAAGCGCTTGACGGCTCCTTCCTTTACGTATAAGGTGCGCGTAATGAGGCTGCCGCATTGTGCCACGACGGCACGTCCCAGCTCGAAGTGCAGCGTTTGTCCCGGGCGCAGTTTCAGCTTCTTGGCGTAGGTGTCGAAGTAAGCCCTGAAGTCGGGTACGGAAACACGGTTGGGGTGAGTGTATTCCACGCCCAGTCCACCGCCCACGTTGATGTGCTCCACGGTGATGCGATGGCGCTCCAGCTCCAGCTGCAGGTCGTTGACGCGGTTGCAGAGCGCTTCGAAGTCGCTCATGTCGAGAATCTGGCTGCCGATGTGGAAGTGCAGTCCCACCACCTTGACGTTCTGCAACTGCTGTGCATGCTCAATGACGGGAATCATGTCGCGCATGGCGATGCCGAACTTGTTTTCTGCCAGTCCTGTCGTGATGTTGGCGTGCGTGTGAGCTCCCACGTTCGGGTTCAGTCGGAAGGCCACCCGAGCCGTCTTGCCCTTCTTGGCTGCCAGTTCGTTGATGACCTCCAGCTCAGGGATGCTCTCCACGTTGAAGCAGAAGATGTCGTCGTCGAGTCCGAGGTTAATCTCCCAGTCGCTCTTGCCCACGCCGGCAAAGACAATCTTCTTGGAGGGGAAACCGGCATCGATACAAGCCTGTATCTCGCCTCCGCTCACGCAGTCGGCTCCCAGTCCTGCCTCGCGGATAATCTTCAGCAGCTTGGGGTTGGCATTGGCTTTTATCGCATAGTGTACCACGAAGCCCTCGTGACGCCCAGCCTCCTCGTTGATGGTGCGCAGCGTCTCGCGCAACAGCTCCGTGTCGTAGTAGTAGAACGGCGTCTCTATCCGTTCCAGCTTATCAATAGGAAAAACTCCTTTAGCCATTGTCTTGTCTTGAAGTTAAAAGGAAGTTATCGCGGTTTTACAACCGCTTGTGAGTTCCTTATTGTTTTATTTATTAAAAAGCGTGTCGCTCAGGCTCTGCAGGGCGCGCTTCTTGTCCTCCTCGCGGATGAGGAAGGAGATGTTGTAGTTAGAGCCGCCATACGACACCATGCGAACGGGGATGTCTTTCATGGCATCCAGCACGCGGGTCTCGAAGCCGATGTTCGACCAGTCGAGGTCGCCCACGACGCAAACCACACACATTCCTGTATCGACGGTCACCGTGCCGTACTTCTTCAGCTCATCGACAATCTCGCCGAGGTGGGCAGAGTTGTCAATAGACATGCTGACGCCGACCTCTGATGTGCACACCATGTCGATGGGAGTCTGGTAGCTCTCGAAGATTTCGAAGACCTTGCGCAGGAATCCCGTAGCCAGCAGCATGCGTGACGACTTCACCTTGACGGCGATGATGTTGTCCTTGGCAGCTACGGCCTTGATCTTGCCGTACTCCGTGGCATTGCTGATGGTGGTTCCCTCTGCGTCGGGGTCCATCGTGTTGAGCAGTCGGACGGGGATGCCTGCATACTTGGCGGGCTGCACGCAGGTGGGGTGCAGAATCTTTGCTCCGAAGTAAGCCAGCTCGGCAGCCTCCTCGAAGTGCAGCTGGTGTACGGGCTGTGTCTTGTCAACCACGCGCGGGTCGTTGTTGTGCATGCCGTCGATGTCGGTCCAAATCTGAATCTCCTCGGCATTGATGGCTGCTCCGATGAGCGAGGCCGTGTAGTCAGAGCCACCGCGCTGCAGGTTGTCCACCTCGCCGTAGGCATTACGGCAGATGAATCCCTGTGTGATATAGACCTGTGCACCCTCGTTCTGTTCGAGGAGTGCGTTCAGCTTCTCCTTGATATAGACGGGGTCTGGCTCGGAGTTCTTGTCAGTACGCATGAAGTCGAGCGCATTCAGCAGACATGCGTTGATGCCCTGCTCCTTCATGTAGTTCACCACCATGTTGGTTGACAGCATCTCTCCCTGTGCCACGATGCTCTTCTCCTCGAAGCTGGTAAACAGTTCCTTGGTGAACGAGCGCAGGTAGTTGAACTCTCCCTGCAGGAACTCGCGCGTGGTCTGCTTCCATTCGTCGGCAGTATAAAGCTCTTCAATGTGTCGCAGGTATTTCTGCTCCAGTTTGTTGATGACTTCGTTGGCGCCGTCGGCATTCTTCTTGTAGAGGTAATCGGAAATCTCCACCAGCGAGTTGGTGGTTCCTGACATGGCCGAGAGTACCACAAAGACGGGTTCTCCAGACTTTGTTACGAGGTTCGTAACTTCTTTCATGCGTTGCGGAGTGCCTACTGAGGTTCCGCCGAATTTCATTACTTTCATAGCTATGTTGTTTTGTTTCTTAATTCTCTAACCTTTAACCTTTACACTTTAACCTTTACACCGACAGGTCTGCTCTCGCAGCGTACTTCATGCTGATGGGCTCGTCAGGCTCGTTGGCGTCAATGTCGGCAGCCAGCTGGTTGTAGTTGTTCGTGATGTCCTCCAGCTTCTTGTCCTTGCAGCGATAGACGATGCCGGGGAACTGGTCGAGTAGGGGGATGTTGTGCGTTGTCATGACGATGGCCGTGCCCGTCTGAGCAATCTGCTTGAGCAGCTGAATGATGTGGACGGCAGTCTCTGGGTCGAGGTTGCCTGTCGGCTCGTCGGCAATGATAATCTTCGGACGGTTCAGTACCGCACGGGCAATGGCAATGCGCTGTTGCTCACCACCAGACAGCTCGTGTGGGAAACGGTCAGCGAAGTCGGCCATCTCCACGTCCTCAAGCACCTCCTTGATGCGCGTCTCGCGTTCGTCTTTCTTCTTCCATCCCGTAGCCCTCAGCACAAACTCCAGGTTGTCGTGTACCGTACGGTCGCTGAGCAGCTGGAAGTCCTGGAAGATGATGCCCATCTGCCTGCGCAGGGCGGGCACATACTTGCTCTTCAGCTCCTTCAGGTCGTGATTGAGCACGATGGCAGTCTCGGCCTCGTCAATGGGCAGCTCGAAGTACAGCGTCTTGAGCAGTGTACTCTTACCGGCACCAACGCGTCCGATGATGTAGATGAACTCGCCTTCGTTCACATGAAAGTCAACACCCTCCAACACGAGGATGCCGTCCTTCTGGTAGATATTCGCTTTCTTATAATCTATCAACATATCTCTAACCTCTAACCTTTAACCTCTAAACCCTTATTTCATCTTTCCTGCGGCCTTGGCCTCGCGACGCTGTTTGTCCCACTCAGGGTCGTGGCGACGGTGCAGCTCCTCGGCCACATCCTCAATGCGCAGGCCTTTCTCCGCCAGCAGCACCACGAGGTGGTAGAGCAGGTCGCTGGCCTCATAGACCAAGTGCTCCTTGCTGCCGTTGGTGGCCTCGATAACGGTCTCCAGCGCCTCTTCGCCCACCTTCTGGGCTATCTTGTTGATGCCGTCCTTGAAGAGCTTCGTAGTGTACGAGCCTTCGGGCATCTGCTCCTTGCGCTTGTTGATGAAGTCCTGCAGCTCCGTGAGGAAGAGTAGGGGATTGTCTTCCGCTTTGTTCTCCTCGCCCCAGCAGGTATCGGTTCCTGTGTGGCACGTGGGACCGTCGGGGATGGCCTTCACCAGCAGGGTGTCGTTGTCGCAGTCCACCTTCATCTCTATCAGGTTCAGGAAGTTCCCGCTGGTCTCGCCCTTCGTCCATAGACAGTTGCGGCTGCGGCTCCAGAAGGTCACTTTCTTCGTGTCAACAGTCTTCTGGTAGGCCTCTTCGTTCATGAAGCCCAGCATGAGCACTTGTCTGGTCGTTGCGTCTTGTATGATGGCAGGCACGAGGCCGCCCATTTTCTCGAAATCAATTTTCATATTCTTACATTTATTCCTTCATTTCGTAGATACTGCTTCAGCTCCGGCACGGGAATCTCACCGAAGTGGAACACCGAGGCAGCCAGGGCCGCGTCGGCATGACCCTCGACAAAGACGTCGCGGAAGTGCTCCCTGCAGCCCGCACCGCCGCTGGCGATGATGGGGATCGAGAGGTCATCGCTCAGTTGGCGCAGGGCCTCGTTGGCGTAGCCGTTCTTCGTGCCGTCGTGGTTCATCGACGTGAAGAGTATCTCGCCTGCACCACGCTCCTGAGCCTCACGGGCCCACTCAAAGAGTCCGCGCTCCGTGCGCTCACGACCGCCCTTCAGGTAGCAGTGCCAACCGTCCTCGTCGAGTCGGGCGTCAATGGCCACCACGCAAACCTGTGAGCCGAAGCGGGTGGTAATCTCCTCAATCAGCTCCGGACGGCGGATGGCCGCGCTGTTGATGCTCACCTTGTCGGCACCGGCATAGAGCAGTCGCTCCACGTCGCAGAGCTCGTTGATGCCTCCGCCCACGGTGAACGGGATGTTGATGGTCTCAGCCACGCGTGTCACCATGTCCGTGAAGGTCTTGCGCTCCTCGAACGATGCGGTGATGTCCAGGAAGCAGAGCTCGTCGGCTCCCTGCTCCGAGTAGGCTTTTCCCAGGGCTACCGGGTCGCCCGCACTCCGCAGATTCACGAAGTTCGTTCCCTTCACCGTCTCTCCGTCCTTCACGTCAAGACAAGGTATGATTCGTTTTGCCAATCCCATATCTCTAACCTCTAACCTTTAACCTTTCGCTCGGCTTTGCCGCTTTGCTTGCAAAGAACCTTTAACCACTAACTCCTTTAAATCTATCCGCCCTTCGTAGATGGCCTTTCCGAACACCACGGCGGGAATGCCGGCAGCGTCCAGGGCCTCAATGTCGGCTATGCTGCTCACGCCACCGCTGGCGATGAGGTGCAGCTGCGGATACTCCTGCATGATGCTCTGGTAGAGCGCGATGGCAGGACCGGCCAGCGTGCCGTCCTTCGATATCTCCGTACAGAGCACATTCCTGATGCCTGCGTCAATGTATTTCTTCAGGAAGGGCAGCAGGTCCTCGTCGGAGTCCTCCTTCCAACCGTTGATGCTGATTTTCCCGTGGCGCACATCGGCACCCAGGATGATGCGCTCCGGACCGTACTTCTCCAGCCACTCGAAGCAGAGCTCCGGTTGCTGAACGGCAATGCTGCCCACGGTCACCATCTTTGCTCCGGCGTCGAAGGCCTTGCGAATATCGTCGTCGGTCTTGATGCCCCCGCCGAAGTCAACGGTGAGGCTGGTCGTCTCCGTAATGCTGCGCAATACGGCATCGTTGACGATATGCTTCGACTTCGCTCCGTCTAGATCGACCACGTGCAGTCGCTTGAAGCCTAACTGCTCGAAGCCTTTCGCCACTTCGGCAGGCGAGTCGGAATAGACCGTCTTCTGGTCGTAGTCACCCTTGGTCAGGCGGACGCACTGTCCGTTGATGATGTCGATGGCAGGAATGAGTTGTATCATAATGCTAAGAAATTCTTGATGATTTGTTCACCAACCGCTCCGCTCTTTTCAGGGTGGAACTGGCAAGTGTAGAAGTTGTCCTTATGCAGGGCTGCAGAGTAGGGCAGGATGTAGTCCGCTTTGGCCGCCGTCCAGGGGCACAGGGGCACGTAATATGAGTGGACGAAATAGACGTAAGGCAGCTCGTCTTGTCCCTGTTGCGGAGACAGCAGACCGTCGAAGATGGGACAAACGCTCTCCCCTTTTTGGGGGAGCTGGAGGGGGCCCCATCCCATGCACGGCACCTTGTCCTCATGGCGCTGAGGCTGGAAGCGCTTCACATCGACGTCGAAGATGCCGATACAGTCGGTGTCACCCTCCTCAGAGTGGCGGCACAGGAGCTGTTGGCCGATGCAGATGCCCAGCACGGGCTGCTTCAGCGAGCGTATCACCTCGTCCAGCCGTCGTTCGCGCAGGTAGTCCATGGCTCCGCGAGCCTCTCCCTGTCCGGGAAAGAGCACGCGGTCGGCCTTCATCAGCAGCTCTGCATCGTCGGTCAGCCTCGGCTCCACGCCCAGCCGCTTCAATGCATTCACTACCGAATACACATTCCCCGCGTTATATTTTACGATTGCAACATCCATTTCTCTAACCTTTAACCTCTAACCTGTAACCTTTACGAGAAGATAATCGTCTTGTTCTTATATGTCAGCACCTTGCGCTGAATATGCTTGGCCACGGCACGCGAGAGCACAATCTTCTCCAGGTCCTTGCCCTTCAGCACCAGACTCTCGGGCGTGTCCTTGTGGGTGATGCGCGCCACGTCCTGCTCAATGATGGGACCGGCATCCAGCTCGGCCGTCACGTAGTGGCTCGTGGCACCGATGATTTTCACGCCGCGCTCCCACGCCTGGTGATAGGGCTTGGCACCCACAAAGGCCGGCAGGAACGAGTGGTGGATATTGATGATGTGGTGCGGATACTCGGCAATCATCTCGTCGGAGATAATCTGCATGTAGCGCGCCAGCACGATGAACGAGATGTCCTCCTTCTTCAGCAGCTCCATCTCAGCCTGCTCCACCTCCGCCTTGTTTGAGTGGTCCTTCTTGATGCTCCACACATAGTACGGTATGCCGAACTGCTCGGCCACATAGCGCAGGTCCTCGTGGTTGCTCACGATGCAGGGGATGTCACACTCGAACTCACCCGCCTTCCAGCGTGCCAGCAGGTCGTACAGGCAGTGGCTCATCTTGCTCACGAAGATGGCCATCCTCGGACGCTTGTCGCTGTAGTAGAGCGAGAACTTCATCTTGTAGCGCTGCGCGTAGAGCGTGGTGATGTACTCATATATCTTGTCGCGCGGAATGAGGAAGCCCTCCAGCTCCCACTCAATGCGCATGAAAAACATGCCGTCCTGGCGGTCCACATACTGGTCCAGATAGACAATGTTTCCCTTGTTGTCGGTAATAAACTTCGTTACTTCGCTGATAATGCCCTGTTGGTCAGGACAATGGAGCAGCAATATGGCTGTTGGTTTCATTTTTTCTTTTACTACTTATTCCTTTTAGGGTACAAAGGTAATATTTTTTTTACAAACAGCCCCATCTTATCGGAAAAATTTGTGCTTTCGTCAGAACTATTACTTCCTCACAACCTTCTTTCCGTTAATAATGACGATGCCCTTATAGTCTGCACCGACCTTCTGCCCGGACAGGTTATAGATGTTTCCGTCAGTATTCTCCTTACGGAGTAGGGGATATATTCCACTCTCAACCAGCGTGCGATGGCGCAGGGCAGAGCGGACAGCATAGAAAGCGGGCTTCTTGGCCATCTGAGCCGTGAAGAGCAGCGGACTGGAGCTCTCACGCCAGCTGTTGTTGTCCTTCAGTCCCCAAATCACCATACTCGGACAGTTGTTGTGATTCAGCATGATATCGGTAATGACGCGATAGTTGCGTGCCTGCTCCAGCAGATTTTCGTCGGAGGTATTGCTGATGCCCATGTCGAGCTCGGTGATGATACATAGCAGACCGGCCTCTTCAAAGCGGCTGATGGTCTTGTCGAGCATCAAGCTGTCAACGTCGCCGACGGAGAAGTGGCATTGCAACCCCACGCCGTCGATGGGAATACCGGCATTTTTCAGGCGCATGGCGAGGTTGTAGAATGCAGCCGACTTGGCGTTACCCTGTAGCTCCACGCCGTAGTCGTTCAGATAGAGCAAGGCATCGGGATCTGCACGGTGGGCATAGACAAAGGCTGAGTCAATATAGTCATCGCCGATGGCCAGTTGCCAGACACTCTGTTTGCGCATGTCATAGCTGTCAGGATTGGTGCGCACGGTAGTCTGGTCATCGTCCAGACATTCGTTCACCACGTCCCACTCTCTGACCTTACCCTTATAGTGCGTCATCACGGTCGTGATGTGCGTCTTCATGATAGCCAGCGCTTCATCACGCGTCCATCCCTTGTCGTTTTTCTTTCCGTCTGAGGATATCCACGTGGGCAGCTGTGAGTGCCATACCAGGCAATGGCCGCGAAGGACCATGTTATTGTTTCTGGCGAAGTTGACGATGGCGTCGGCAGAGCCGAAGCTGAAGCTCCCCCTTGACGGCTGCAGGTTTTCAGGCTTCATCTCATTCTCGCACACCATCATGTTAAACTGATTGGCCATTTCCGCCTCCACAGTACCCGGACTGCTCAGGTTGTGGTTCCATGTAGAGATAGCCGTGCCAATCCACTTGCCATTCTGACTGGAATAATACTTGAGTGTATGCGTGTCAGTATTGTCGTCAATGCCGTCATCATAGAAAGCACCCATCGTGTCATCCTGCTCGTCGGGATCGTCGGGGTCGTCATTGCCACCCATTTTTTCAAGTGATAGCAGGCGAAGCACGAAGACCAGCTGGCCGTCCTCCTCACGCTCAATCACCTCCCATGTGTATTTCGATGCCTTTACGTTAAAGTGCCAGTCGCCAGCCGACTTGTCTTGGGCGGTCATCACACGGAACTCGTCACCCACCTTCACGTTGGCACCCTCCGTCACCACAACCTCTATGATGGGCATGGCATCACTCGTCGAGAAATTCTCTGTCTGTGTGCTGTAGCTTACCTGACCGTCAACAGCCAGCTGGTCAAAGCTTGCCGTAGAACCAACCTTGAAGCGCAGCACAGAAGCAGGATGCACCTTGAGATGAGCATTCTTTGCATCTTTGTAGTTCTTCAGCGTCAGCAGTCCGATGCCATCAGCACCCGGTTCGATAATGCCATAGTTGTCCACCATGCCGCCGATGCTTCCTGTTCCACCGAGGACGCCCTTGCTAAAGACATACGCCACAGCATCCGTCTCGCTGGCCTTTGCACCCAGGGCACCACGCAATTTGCCGCTCTCCGTGGCAAGACGGTCGTTCATGACCAATACGCGACCTTCCAGGATACGCAGAGAGCCGCTCAGATAGTTGTCGTTGCCAGTAATCGTATAGGTACCGGTACCCTCCTTGATGATACCCAATGGCGTGTCATCACGATATTCCGTAGGGGCAATCTTACCAGCCAACGTCGCATTGGTATTCATGCACCCCAGCAGATAGTAGGCACCACGCGACTTCTTCATATATCCCAGCAGCGTGGAACCCTCCTCGGTCTGCAGCTCACCGATACGGAACCCTGAAGCCGTGTTTGCTTCAGCACATATCGTGGCACGCTCATGCAACGTCACGCGGTTGTTCTCCATGCTCCTGTTCACCTTGCTCAGGTCAATGTCCTCTGGTGAGAAGTTCTTGCCGCCGTGAGCCAGTACCACGCCATAGAAGCCTGCCGACGCATTCTCTTCGTATGGCCAGATGTGAATATTGCCCGTATAGCCGCTCCAGTCGTTCCATGCCTTCTTAGAGTCTCCCAGGTAGCAGCGCTCACCGCCAGCATAGAGGTTCAGCACACCGCTACCCGTGATTTTCGAACTGAAGTAACAGTAACGTGCCATCATCACGTTCAAGACATCGCCCTCTGGCAGGGTAATGGCTGTGCTGTACGATCTGTAACTGTCAGATGTGTTGTTTCCGCTGATGTCTATCTTTCGGTCTGTCGCATTGACTTGCGTCAGCGCCATCAGCAACAGTAAATGAGTAATCAGATATTTCTTCATATAAATGTTATTTATTTTTCTCTTGTGATTTTCTCTTTGCGGCTGCAAAGATAACGATTATTTCTGAAACCACCAAGAAAAAAAAGAAGACGAAATGTTTTGGAGATTCTCGGGAAATGCGTGTCTTTGCGGCGTAAATCAAACTTAATTGAGATATGACGGCTATGCCATCGCTGTGTGCAACGAACTCCGTGAGGCACTTAATGGCCTTGTAGGGGAAGTGTGAGTGAAGAAGCGGCTGAAGCGTTTCAGTTGTTTCAGTTTCAGTTAGGTTTTTAAGGGTATGTAATGTATCAGAATGCCTATATTTATATATATAATTAATTAATATATAGATAGTTATATGACAAGGAGAGAAAATACATACCTTCAAAATAATAACTGAAACAACTGAAACTGAAACGCTTGGTTAATGTCAAATTCATCTAAAAAGCAGTATATCAATGAAATACGATATTAGCAAACAGAAGGCTCCCGAGATGCCTAAGCTCGGAAAAGGTACGGAATGTATCAAAATCCTGCTCTCACAGGCATCAAAAGACATGTATGAACCCCTGGTTCCGATGTTTTTCCCCATCCTTGGTGCATACATCAGCATCGTAAAATTTTAGTATCTGAGTACAATTGGAAGGCATTTTTTGCAGAAACGACATATCTCGTAGCCAATTCGGGCAACAACAAGGCTCAATTGAGGAACTCGGTTGAAGCCATTTGCGGTGATTTCTGTCAGTCGCCCCGGCTTTCCCGTAATGAATCGCATAGTTTCATGGCATGAAAAGTGTGGTTTCATGCCATGAAAAGTGCTGCAGCAAGCGTGCTGTTTACGACGCGAAAGTGGCCCGGTTTCAAGTCGTAACTCGCCAAGTTTCGGGCAAAAACTCGGTCAGTTTCTCCGGCAGGCGAGTGGCGCAGGGTCGCTCGAGCAGATAAAGGAGATGGGAGCCGAAGGGGAGGCTTTTTTGTTCCGTGATGAAAATAAATTATTATTTATTTTGTATTTCGCTCGATTTGCACTACCTTTGCCAACAGAACTATAAAAAACTACTATTATGAATAAGTTTATCGTTATCTTATTATCCGTGTTGTTCCCCCTCATGTGCTGTGCACAGGGCGTGAAGTTCAACCGCGTGGTGATGAGAAAGAACCAGGTGTATAACGGTCGTCGCCAGACCCAGGTGCACTATAACATCACAATCAACGGTGCCAAGGGGCATCGATGCCGGTTGTACGCCTACATCTACAGCACGAACAGCGACATCCACACGTTTGCCAACGGCAAGCAAATGTTCAAGACGTCTGACGTGCTGGTCTGCAACAACAATGCCTCAGGCTGGAAGGGCTGGGTAGGGTTCTACAACGACGAGATGAACCCCCTCCCGGGTGCGCGCACTTACTACATGAAGGTCTATGTGAAGGACCTGACCACGGACAAGTGGATAGCCAATTATCCCTTCATCGAGTTCAAGATGCGCGGTCGTAGCGGTAATACCCCGAACACTCACACGCAGCCGACGCAACCGACACGGCCCGTTCAACCGAGTCGCCCACAGGGTGGTGGAACTCAGACGGTTTGTATGGTCTGTAAGGGGTCTGGTGTCCTTTATGAATACTGTGGCCATATTGAAAACACTACAGAGCCCATTTTCTGTCCTGCCTGTAAGACGTCTCATTGTAAGCTTTGTACCAATCATAAGCAATGCTTGATATGTATGGGCCGTGGCCAGAACGACGGCAGGACATGCACCTCTTGCAATGGAAGCGGACTTGATTTTGACGTGTGGTCTTGCCATCATCATTATAGCGAGTCTGGATCGCTCTATGAATATTGCAGTCGTTGTAATTATAGACATTGTACACGGTGTAGCTGTCATAAAACATGTATGGGTTGTAACGGCACGGGCCACGTGTTTATGTAAGAATAATAGTTTATGTTAAGTGAATATGCAATAACTAAACCTATGGACAGAGGAAAATATATCAAGAAAGCAATGATGGCGGCTGCAGGTGCGGTGGTCGTTTCCATGACCAGTCTCACGGCCTCGGCACAGACATTCCAGCTGAACAGCGACGGCTACTTCAGTGCCGGCGGTTCGGACGTGATGGCATTCAGCGACTTCTACCCCGAGGGACATCAGGGTGGAGTCTGCGTCATCATGAACGGCCACCGCATAGCCACCAATGGCGACATCCGACTGGAGGCGACACCCGGCCAGTGGCAGCCCGTGCCTAAGCAGTTGAGCCGCCGCGTCGAGGGAGGGAAGATTGTCACCACGCTCTGCTATCCCGACTCCTCGCGCCACATGACGGGCTTCAACCCGATGGTCTATCCCGACTGGCGCGTCAACTACACCGTCACCGTGGAACCGCAGGGTAGGGGCATCCTTGTCACGGTCGATCTTGACAACCCCGTGCCCGACTTCCTGCAGGGGAAGGCAGGCTTCAACCTTGAGTTCTTCCCCGGCGAGCTCTTCGGCAAG
>CACXJZ010000011.1:0-15693 GCA_902768105.1 uncultured Prevotellaceae bacterium | reverse complement strand
TCGCTGACTGGCGACTTGAAGCTCTACGACGGTCGCATGAACCACAACAACGGTTGGTTTGTGCTTCGCAGCGAGATAGCCCCGGGAGTTACGAAGGGAGCCGTTCGCTGGCTCATCACGCCCGCCGTTGATGAGACGTGGCGATACCCTGCCGTCATCCAGACTTCGCAGGTGGGCTACCTGCCGCAACAGCCTAAGCGCATCGTCATTGAGACCGACAAGCGCGAAACCACGGTGAAGGACGTCCAGCTGGTCCGCATTGGTGCTGATGGCGAGACCGTTGTCCGCACGTCCACGCCGAAGGTCTGGGGACAGTTCCTGCGCTACCGCTACCTCACCGCCGACTTCAGCGACGTGACGGAGCCCGGGCTCTACCAGGTGCGCTACGATGGCAGTCAGTCGAGCGTGTTCCGCATTGCCGCCAATGTCTATGAGCGTGGTGTCTGGCAGCCTGTCGTCGAGTACTTCCTGCCCGTTCAGATGTGTCATGTGCGGGTGGCCGAGAAATACCGCATCTGGCACGATGCCTGCCACATGGACGATGCGCTGATGGCGCGTGTGGGCAACCACATAGACGGTTACGACCAGCGGCCGGGACTCAGCAAATACAATGAGGGTGAGCAGGTGCCGGGCGTGAACATCGGCGGCTGGCACGATGCCGGTGACTTCGACCTCCGCGTGGAGTCGCAGGCTGGCGAGGCCTACATCCTTTCCTTGGCCTACGAGCAGTTCCACCCCGACATTGACGTGACCGCCATTGACCAAGTCCGCCATCGCGTGGAAATCCACGAGCCTGACGGCAGGAACGACATCCTGCAGCAGGTGGAGAACGGTGCGCTGACCGTGGTGCGCAGCTACCAGGCTCTGGGGCGCCTCTATCGTGGCATTATCTGCAACTCGCTCCGTCAGTATGCCATGCTCGGAGATGCTGCCGCCATGACCGACGGCTTGACGGGCAACGACGACGACCGGTGGATATTTACCGAAGACAATCCCATGCGTGCCATCTCTACGTCAGCCCAACTGGCTGGAGCCGCCCGCACGCTGCGTGGCTTCAACGATGCGCTGGCCAAGGAGTGCCTTGACATTGCCGCCGAACTCTATCACAAGACCGAGCTGGCTCCGTTTATGGTGGGCATGAAACTGCAGGCTGCCGTGGAGCTGTATCTGACCACGGGCGACGCCGAATACCTGGACTTCATCCTTGCCCAGCAGGACGCCATCGTCAAGAATATCGGCCGTGCAGGATGGTTCACCGCCCGCATTGCCAAGCAGCTCGAGACGAAGAAGGACGAGCGCAGCCGACAGTTCGTCAGCGCCTTCCGCACGGCCCTTGCCGACTACAAGACACAGCTCGACCGTCAGGCCGCTGAGACGCCCTACGGCGTGCCCTACCGTCCCAGCATCTGGGGTGCAGGATGGGACATCCAGCGCTTCGGCTTCGAGTACTACTTTCTGGCCAGTGCCTATCCCGACATCTTCCCCAAGGAGACGGTTTACAATGCCCTGAACTTCGTGCTTGGCTGTCACCCAGGCAGCAATACCGCCTCGTTTGCCTCGGGCGTGGGAGCACGCAGCGCTACCGTTGCCTACGGACTGAACCGTGCCGACTGGAGCTACATTCCCGGTGGCGTGGTCAGTGGTACCGCCCTCATCCGCCCGGACTTCCCCGAGTTGCTGGAATTCCCCTTCCTCTGGCAGCAGACCGAATACGTCCTCGGCGGCGGCTCGTCCAACTACATGTTCCTGGTGTTGGCAGCTATCAGTTTTCAATGACAACTAACAAACCCAAATAGCGTTTTTTGAGCAAAGGATTTTTATTATACAAAGCAAGATCATTATGGAAGCAAGTGCAAGACTTTACACGTTGAGTTATAGCGAGGCAAAGACCTATATGTGGGCGGCCATCTTCGTAGCCTGCAACCTGGTGCTGCCACAAGTGTTCCACCTCATTCCGCAGGGAGGCATCATCTTTGCGCCACTCTCGCTGGTCATCCTCGCAGGAGCCTATAAGCTTGGCTGGCGCGTGGGACTGATAGCCGCCCTGGCATCGCCCCTGGTGAACCATTTGCTGACGGGAATGCCGGAATGGAATGTGCTGCCCGTCATGACGTTCAAGCTGGTGGCACTGGCCCTGGTAGCCGGATTCACGGCACAGCACTTCAAGCTGGTGACGCTGCCCCTGCTGATTGGCGTCGTGCTGGTAGCAGAACTGATTGGCGGACTTGGAGAACTTGCGCTGACGGGCGGCATTGAAGCCACCGTTCAGGACTTCACCGTAGGCTGGCCCGGCCTGCTGCTGCAGGTCATTGGAGCCTACCTTTTCTGCAAGTTCACATCATAGAACAGCCTTGACAAGTTCGCGTTTCAGAATGCTCTAAAGAAGACGTTATTTGCGCTTGGGATTCTTCGGGAACCAGCCTTTCTCCACACGCTTCTTCTGCGAGAACAGCTCGCCGATGGCCCAGAGAGAGGAGGCGCCGAAGACTCCCAAGAACGATGAGATATAGACGTTCTCAATGAACAGGGCGGCAGCACAGCAGCTGATGCCCACTATGAGGAACACAATCCATGGGCGCGTGCCCCAGTAATACTCGGTCTTGATGACGATGGGGTGCCAGACGCCTATGGTGACAAAGGTCATGATGGCGATGATGATGCCCGTGAAGTACATGACCGCTTATTTCTTGAATCCGTTTTCACGCTGCTTCTTCAACTCCTCAGCCTGACGCTGCATGGCCTCAAGACGGGCGGCCAGTCCGCTCTGCTTCTTGGGGTTGTTCTTGTTCTCCTGGTAGCGGGCCTCGAGAATGGCGAGCAGCTTCGCGTCGTTGGTGGTCTTGCGGAGCGTCCACATGATGGCTGCCGAGAAGAACAGCGAGATGAAGTAGTAGAAGTTCAGACCGGCGGAGTAGTCATTGAAGATGAAGAAGAACATGAGCGGCATGAGGTACATCATCCACTGCATCATCTTCATCTGCTCGGCCTGCTGGCCTACCATCTGGTCGCGCTGCTGGCGCATGGACATGTAGGAGTAGGCGAGGTTGGCCACACAGAAGAGGATACACGTCAGCGAGAGGTGGTCGCCGATGCCCCAGATGTGGTTGCTCCACTCAATGATGGGGTCGTAGGTCGAGAGGTCGTCAATCCAGAGGAACGACTGTCCACGCAGCTGGATGGCGTTCGGCACGAAGTTGAACATGGCAATCCAGATAGGCATCTGAATGAGCATGGGCAGACAGCCTGAGAGCGGACTAACGCCGTAGCGCGAGTACATCTCCATCATCTTCTGCTGCTTCTTCATGGCGTCCTCTGGCTTGTCGTACTCCTTGGTGAGCGCGTCGAGTTTCGGCTTCAGCACGCGCATCTTGGCTGACGACATGTAGCTTTTCTTCACGAGCGGGTAGGTGATGGCCTTCAGCAACAGGGTGATGAGGATGAGCACGATGCCCATAGGCAGACCCCAACTGCTGAGCCAGTCGAAGACGTAGATGGTGAAGAAGCGGTTGATATAGCGGAACAGCGGCCAGCCGAGATAGACGAGCTGCTGCATGTCAAGATCCTTGCCGAACTTGCTCTTCTCCTCGATGTGCTGCAGCAGGCGGTAGTTGTTGGGGCCGATGTACATCTCGAACTCTGAAGCCTGCGCGCCCGTGGGGTCGAAGTTGGTCTTGAGCTTTGCCTTGTAGTTCTTCAGGTAGCCCGTCTCCTTCTCCTGTGGGATGCTGGTGAGCAGGGCGTTAGCGTCGAAGTTGTCCTTCGAGATGAGCACAGCCGAGAAGAACTGGTTCTTGAAGGCTACCCAGTCGAGCGCCTCCTCAATCTTCTCGTCTTCCTTGACCGAGGTCTCGTTCAGGTAGTCGGTGCCGCCCTGCGACTCCTTGTAGGTCAGCGTGGCGTAACGGTTCTCAAACGTGAAGCCTTTCTCCTGCTGACGCGCACGACTTTCCCATTCCAGGTCCATCTTGGTGTAGTTGGGTGCGAAGAAGTTGCTCATGCCCTCGGTGCGTACCGACATGGAGAGCAGATAGTCCTCGTTCAGGCGGTAGTCAATGATGAACGCGCCGCCGTTGGCTGCCTTCAGCGTCATGGTGACGGTAGAGTCGGTGACGTTCGAGGGGGTGAAGAACATGTCCTTCGTGACGATATTGTCCTGTTTGCCGGCCAATAGGAAGTTCAGACACTGCTCGGCGCCCTCGAAGAGCGTCAGGTCCTTCTTGTCGAGCTTTTCGTCGTACTTGCCCTCCTCATTCTTGTAGTGACCGGTAAAGTCCTTGATGACCGCCTTGCTCACGGTGCCGCCCTTGGTGGAGAGCGTCAGCTCGAGCTTGGAGTTCTTGAGGATGATATCCTGATTGGTGCCGTTCAGGGCGGCGTGGAACACGCTTGACGTGTCGCCCTTGGCAGCTGCCTCGGCCTCTGCCTTGCGTGTCTCTTCAGCTATTTTCTTTTCCTGTTCGGCCTTCAGTCGCTGTGCATGTTCAATGGAGTCCTGCTTCATCTGAGCCTCCACCTGCTCTGCCGAGGGTTGGTTAAACCAGCTGAAGGCAATGAGCACGACAGCGATGAGCGTAAAGCCGATAATGTTGTTTTTGTTCATATTTTGGCTAATTTTTATCGATTTTGGCTGCAAAGGTACAAAAAAAAGAGAAGAGAGGAGAGAGGAGAGTGAAGAATTTGCTATCGCTTAACCATTTTTACATTTTTTCATTCTTGCATTATTCCATTTTTCACTACCTTTGCAGCCAAATTAATGAACATTACCACATCATGAAGCGTTATTACGTCCTAATCATATTGTTACTGACGATGGTCGGCAGCGAGGCACTGGCACAGCAGCACGACGGTCGCTACTACCGCCTTTTCCTGCCTGCAACGTTCTACCACTCGGTGGCTCAAAAGCATCTCTCGCTGAATGCGGAGCCCTCGGGCGACGATGTGACGGACGCGGTCGATGCGGCGCTGATGAATATCTACCTGAAGCGTCCCGACCTGCTGGTGAACAGCGAAGACCGGCTGCGCGAGTCAGGAACCATCCGCAATGACGTGGACGTGCACCAGACGCAGACCGTGGAACTGTCGGAGCAGGTAGCGCCGAAACCCGAGGAGACGCCCGTCACCGTTGCTCCTGTCGATGAGGAAGTGCTCATCACCAAGCCCAACTTCTGGACGTTCAAGGGCGACTATTACCTGCAGTTCCTGCAGAACTACTTTACGAGCAACTGGCACAAGGGCGGCGAGAGCAACTACTCGATGCTGGCAAGCCTGACGCTGGAGGCCAACTACAACAACAAGCAGAAGGTGAAGTGGGACAACATGCTGGAGATGAAGCTGGGCTTCCAGACATCGAAGAGTGACACGCTGCACAAGTTCAAGACCTCGAACGACCTGTTGCGTCTGACCAGCAAGCTCGGTCTGCAGGCACACAAACGCTGGTACTACACGCTGCAGGTAACCGCCTACACGCAGTTTACCCGTGGCTACAAGAGCAACGACCCCTTTACCTACTCGGACTTCTTCTCGCCCTTCGACCTGAACGTGGGTCTTGGTATGGACTACACCGTTGAAACGCAGAACAAACGACTGACAGGAAACATCAATATTTCTCCCGCTTCCTACAATTTCCGCTACGTGGACCGACTGGCACTTGCCACCCGCTACGGACTGGAAGAGGGGCACCACACGCTGCACGATGTGGGTTCCATGCTGACAGTTAATCTTACATGGAAGATGTCAGACCAAGCTACTTGGAAGACAAGACTTTACGGATATACGTCATACAAGCGTGCACTGGTGGAGTGGGAGAATACGCTCGAGCTGAAAATCAGTAAGTACATCACCACCAACATCTACGTTTATCCGCGCTTCGACGACAGCGGATCGCGTGACGACGACCTGGGCTACTGGCAGTTCATGGAGTTCTGTTCACTGGGATTCAGCTACTCGTTCTAAACCGGAAAAACAACTTTTCTTTATTCGTGATGGTACGGCTCACCCTTGATGATGGTGCAGGCGCGGTAGAGCTGTTCGGTAAAGACCAGGCGCACCATCTGGTGGGAGAAGGTGAGGCGTGAAAGACTAATCTGTTCGTTTGCCCGCTGATAGACGGCAGGCGAGAAGCCGTAAGGTCCTCCGATGACGAAGACCAGGCGGCGGGCGGTCTGCTGCTTCTGTTCGAGCCAGCGGGCCAGCTCCACGCTGCGGAACTCGTGTCCGTGCTCGTCGAGCAGCACCACGTGGTCCGACGGTTGCAGCTGCTTCAGGATAAGCTCGCCCTCGGTAGTCTTCTGCTGTTCCTCGGTCAGATTCTTCGTGTTGCGCAGTTCGGGTATGGTCACAATGTCGAACGGCATATAATGGCTGATGCGCTCGGCATAGTCGTTAATGCCGGCCACGAAGTGCTTGTTGACGGTCTTGCCGACCTGCAGAAGAACGGTTTTCATCTTGTTGCGTGGAATCCTTCCAGGTTCTGGTAGCGGCGTGTCATCATGCGGCGGTAGATGTGCTTCAGCCACAGGTTGTGCGTCAGGGTGAAGGCCAGTCCAATGATGATGAGCAGCGTGTAGCCGATGGTGTCGCCGAAGATGGCTGTGAAGGTCAGCGCCAGGGCCACGGGCACGAAGAACACGATAAGCTCGATGATGAGCTGCAGGGAATTCTCGAAGTTGCCTTTGGCGGTAATCTTCTCGTTGAGCGGTAGCGACTGCTTGTTATAGACAGCCAGCTGGAACAGGATGCAGTATTCGGGGCCTGACGTGGTGAAGAGATACGCCAGGAGCATGAGGATGGAGTAGCGTCCTGACACGACCGTGGGAATCAGCAGCAGCAAGGGCAGCAGCAGCACGGCACAGTAGAAGTAATACTTGGCCTTGAGCAGCGTCAGGATGTTCTCCTTGTGCACCATGAGCAGGTCGATGTAGTTGCCTTCCGGTCCCATAATCTTCACCAGGTTGACGGCACCGAAGAACACAAAGCAGTAAAGGCACCAGATATTGGTGGAGAAGCGGCCGTCGTAGATGTCGGTGAATGACAGCATGAGGCTGAGCATGGTGATGATGAATATGCCCTGTATGAAGCGCTGCTTGACGGTCTTGTTGCGCAGCGTGCTCTTTACTTCCATCTTCAGGTATTCGCCCACTTGTCCGAAGCGGTTGAGGAACGTGAACTGCGAGACGTGCTTGAGCTGCGTCTTCTCCTGCTTGGATATCTCCTCGTAAACGAAGTGCATTTGCAGCTTGCGGTTGACAAGGTAGAGCACGACACACAGCAGCAGGCAACCGATGGCTACAGGCCATGAGAAGCCGTAATCCTCGCAGTTGCGCAGCAGCAGCTTCGCCCATTTATCCACGTCGATGATGGCATAGCCGTAAAGCGCCAGATAGAGCGTGCCCGGCAGGAACCACCACCAAATCTTATGGTTGACCAGCGTTCGTACCAGCAGGTACCACTGGCTGTTGGTGGTAATCATGAGCCACAGCAGGGCGAGCATGCCCAGCGAGGAGAGCAGCGTCAGTCCGCCGCAGAAGCTGATGAAGATATACGGCAAGAAGAGCCCCATCCAGATGAGGTTTCCTGCCGAAAGGATGTTCTTGATGAGAAAACAGTCGATGATGTTCCCTTTCTTCAGGGGTAGGGTGACGTAGGGCTTGATGAGCATGGCAGGAGTCTGCTGCATGCCGAAGCGCATGAAGAAATCGAGCGTCAACAGGAAAGGCATGACGCTGAACAGCAGCGTGAAGTCGCCGCCTCGCGTAGCCCATCCCAGCATGGTGCCTATCACGATGAGGTACAGCAGCGTGAAGCCCAGTCCAAGATAGACGAACACCTTGGCTATGCGGTTCTGCTCGAACATCGGGTGGCGCTTCTCGCTCAGCTTGATGTGGCGGCGCAGGGTGAAATATAACTGGATAAAGTTCATGGTTCTCCTATTCTCCTTTACTCCTTATCGCAGGTCAATCACCTCAGCATGCGGATAATCCTTGTTGTTGAAGCGGAACATGCTGTCGCTGAGCTTCGCCGTCTTGAAGTTGCTGATGTTGATGGTTGTCCAGCCTTGCTTCTGCTTCATCTTCACCTGCGTGGGAACGAACGACGTCTTGTTCACCGTGATGTACATCTCCTGAACGCCACGCTTCTTGTCGGTAGCCGTCAGGTGCACCTCGTAGCTGTTGCCCTTCGTCACCATGTTGTAGGTAAAGCCCTTCTTGTAGAGGTTGATGAAGTTATAGGGATTGAGTGACTGCAGCTCTGCCTCCGAGGGATTGCTGACGTTCACTTCGTTGTTCTGCTTCATGTAGGTCCACTGCGTCTTGCCGTCGAACCAGATGATAGCCACTTCGGTGCTGGCCTGGAACTTCTTGCCCTTCACCGAGATGGTGCCGTCGGTAGGACTGAAGTTAGGACCTGAAATCTTGAACTTGGCCGTGATGCCCTGCTTGTTGCTAATGGTGGCAGCGGCCTTGTCGAGCACTTCCTTGGCGGTCTGGCCATAGCTCAGAGAGCACAAGAGTGCGAGTGTTATCGCTAAAACAATTCTTTTCATCACTTTATTCCTTATTTATTTAATATGTCATTTAGGCGCGTAGTGTCGCCATCAGATTTTCCAGACTCATCTCGTCCTGAATGAGCACCTCACGGGGCTTGCTGCCCATAGCGGCACCCACGATGCCGGCTTTCTCCAGCTGGTCCATCAGGCGCCCTGCACGGTTGTAGCCAATGGCGAATTTTCGCTGGATAAGACTGGTGCTGCCGCTCTGCGACGAAACGATGAGACGGGCAGCCTCCTCGAACATCGGGTCGAGGTGCGTCATATCTACATCGCTGGGACCGCCCATGTCGTCGCCGCCTTCCATGACAGGCTCGGGCAGCTCGTAGGTCGAGACGTAGCCCTGCTGGGCGGCAATAAACTCGTTGATGGCATCCACCTCGGGTGTATCCACAAAGGCGCATTGCACGCGGATGGGCTCGTTGCCCTGCAGGAACAGCATGTCGCCGCGTCCGATGAGCTGGTTGGCTCCCATGCGGTCGAGGATGGTCTTCGAGTCGATGCCCTGTGCCACCTTGAAGGCGATGCGGGCAGGGAAGTTGGCCTTGATGGTACCCGTGATGATGTTCGTCGTAGGACGCTGTGTGGCAATAATCATGTGAATGCCGACGGCACGTGCCTTCTGGGCGATGCGTGCGATGGGCAGCTCAATCTCCTTGCCGGCCGTCATGATGAGGTCGCCATACTCGTCGATGACCACCACGATGTAAGGCATGAAGCGGTGGCCGTTGGCGGGGTTCAGCTTGCGGGCAATGAACTTCCTGTTATAGTCCTTGATGTTACGCTCGCCGGCAGCCATCAGCAGCTCGTAGCGGGCATCCATTTCCACACAGAGCGACTGCAGCGTGCGCACCACCTTCGTCGTGTCGGTGATGATGGGCGATGCCGAGTCGTCGGGCACCTTTGCCAGGAAGTGTTTGTCAATCTTTGAGTAGATGCTGAATTCCACCATCTTCGGATCGACGAGCACAATCTTCATCTCTGCGGGGTGCTTCTTATATAACAGAGAGGTCAGGATAGCGTTCAGACCGACTGACTTACCCTGACCCGTAGCACCGGCAACGAGCAGGTGCGGCATCTTGGCAAGGTCGAACATAAACACCTCGTTGGTGATGGTCTTACCCATGGCACAGGGCAGGTCCATCGTCGTCTCTTGGAACTTCTTGCTGTTGAGCACGCTTTCCATCGACACCACACTGGCCTTGGCGTTAGGCACCTCAATACCAATGGTTCCCTTGCCGGGGATGGGTGCAATGATACGAATACCCATGGCCTTCAGCGAGAGGGCGATGTCGTCCTCCAGGTTACGGATCTTCGAGATGCGTACACCCTGTGCAGGCGTGATTTCGTAGAGCGTGATGGTGGGACCTACGGTAGCGCGGATGGAGTCAATTTCAATACCGAAGTTGCGCAGTACCTCCACAATGCGGTTCTTGTTGGCGTTCTGCTCTGCCATGTCGATGTAGGGCTTGCCGTCATCCTCGTATTTTTTCAGCAGGTCGAGCGTGGGGTAGTGGTAGTTCTCCAGCTCCAGCTTCGGGTCGTAGGGTGTGTCAATGTTGCCGCGCAGGTCGGCGCCGCTGGCAGCCTCCTCTGCCTCAGCCACTTCCACTTCCATTCCCGGGTCTGTCTGCTTGGGCTCTTTCTTAGGCTTCGGCTCAACAGGAATGACTTGTTCTCCCTCGCTTTCCATGTTCTTCCATTCCACCTCCTCGGTCAGCGGATCGTCGAACACCTCCGGGTCTTCCACGATGTCGGTCAAGGGGTTAGGCTCTTCGTTCTCGTTCTTCTTCGACGGGTCGTGAATGGTGAACTTCACCTTGTTGAAGAATCTGGAGGGATTCAGCAGCTTGCGGATGAAGTAGATGGTCTCAGCGCTGATATAGGTCAGGAAGGCAATGGCTATCAGGGCCAGAATGGCCGTCAGACCCGGTGCTCCCAGGTAGCCTTCAATCTGCTGGCAGATAAACAGTCCGTGGTCGCCGCCAGGGTTGTAGCAACTGTCGATGAACAGCGGTGAGAGGAACTTGGCAAACGTCACCGAGAGCCAAATCATGACAATCATCAGCACCATGAACCACTTAAACAGGTTCAGGCTGGTGTAGGCCTTCATCAAGCGCAGCGAGAGCAGGACGAGGAACGCCGGTATAAGGAATGCCGGCAGTCCGAAACATTGCTTGATGAAGAAGTAGGCGGTGTAGGCTCCCAGTGAGCCACAACTGTTCAGGAACTCACCGTTCTGGTTGGCCATCTCACCGTCTCGTGGTGATTCGATGAGCGTCTGGTCGGCTGCTCCTGAACTGAAGAACGATACGAATGACAGTATCATATAGATGGCAACGCCAAACAGCAGGATGCCAAGGATAAAGGTCAACTTCTCGTTCTGAAATATATTTTTTGCGCCTAATGCCTCCATGAACGAAGCGTTTTTTGCGCTACTCTTCTTCTTTGCCATTTTTGTTATGTCTTTTTGAAATGTGGCGACAAAGGTAATAAAAATAAGTGAAGAGTGATGAGTGATGAGTGAAGAATTTGCTATCGCTTAACCTTTTTTACCTTTTTACTTTTTTACCTTTTTACCTTTTTTTCGTACCTTTGCAGCCATTATGAAAGCTTTAGAATGAAGAAAACAATATATTCACGATACGACAAGGCAGCCATTGCAACGCTGAAACAGGTGCTGTTCAAGGGACGCATCGTGGTGGTGCTCAACGAGAGCGAGGCACGGCGCGCTGTGCGTTATCTGCTGGCGCAACCCATTCTGGGCGTCGATACTGAGACACGCCCTTCGTTCAAGCGGGGCGACAGTCACCAGGTGTCGCTGCTGCAGGTCTCGTCGCACGATGTCTGCTTCCTGTTCCGCCTGAACCACCTTGGCTTGTCGCCGTCGGTTCGTCAATTGCTTGAAGACACGACGGTGCCGAAGATTGGACTGTCGTGGCACGATGACCTGATGGCACTCCATAAGCTGGGTGACTTCGAGGCAGGCAACTTTGTTGATTTGCAGCATCATGTGCGCGAGATAGGCGTTGAGGATCTGAGTTTGCAGAAACTCTATGCTAACTTTTTCCGACAGAAAATCAGCAAGCGCCAGCAGCTGACCAACTGGGAGGCAGACATCCTGACCGACAAGCAGAAAGCCTACGCCGCCACCGACGCGTGGAGCTGTATCATGCTTTACGAGGAGCTGCAGCGACTGAAGCAGACAGGCAATTATGAACTGATAAAAGTAGAAGAGAATGTACAAAACAATACAGCTGAAGAGGGGTAAGGACGAAAGCCTCCGCAGGTTTCATCCGTGGGTATTCTCAGGCGCCGTTGCACATGCCGACAAGGAGTTGAAGGACGGCGACCTGGTGCGTGTGCTGACTGCCGACGGCGAGTTTATTGCCGTGGGGCACTATCAGATGGGGAGCATCATGGTTCGCGTGCTGTCGTTCCGCGACGTGGAGATTGACGGCCGCTTCTGGCATGCTCGGCTGCTCTCTGCGCTGCAGATGCGTCAGACGCTCGGACTGGCTGACAATCCCCGCAACAATACCTACCGACTGGTACACGGAGAGGGTGACCTGCTGCCCGGACTCATCATCGACGTCTATGACAAGACGGCGGTCATGCAGGCGCATAGCATCGGCATGCACCTCTGCCGACACAGCATTGCCCAACAACTGGTTGAGGTCATGGGCAACCGCATCACGAGCGTCTATTACAAGAGCGAGACCACGCTGCCCTTCATGGAGCCTGAGAACGGCTTTATTGTGGGCGGCAGTGCCGACAACGTGGCCATGGAGAACGGCCTGAAGTTCCGCGTCGATTGGCTCAAGGGACAGAAGACGGGTTTCTTCGTCGATCAGCGTGAGAACCGTTCTCTCCTGGAGCATTACGCCAAGGGGCGTCGTGTCCTCAATATGTTCTGTTACACGGGCGGCTTCTCGGTCTATGCCATGCGTGGCGGTGCGGAGCTGGTTCACTCGGAAGACAGTTCGGCCAAGGCCATTGAGCTGACGCGACAGAACGTGGAGATGAACTTCCCGGGCGACGCTCGTCATCAGGCTTTCTGCGAGGATGCGTTCAAGTTCCTTGACAATATTGGTACGGCAACAGATTCTTCACTCTTCACTCTTCACTCTTCACTAAATTATGACCTTATCATCCTCGACCCGCCGGCATTTGCCAAGCATCGTGGAGCGCTCCACAACGCGCTGAAGGGTTATACGCGTCTGAACTGCAAGGCCTTCGAGAAGATTCAGCCGGGCGGTATTCTCTTCACGTTCTCCTGTTCGCAGGTGGTGACGAAGGACCACTTCCGCAACGCCGTCTTTACTGCTGCTGCACAGGCAGGTCGCAAGGTGCGCATCCTGCACCAGTTGCACCAGCCTGCCGATCATCCCATCAACATTTATCATCCTGAGGGCGAGTACCTGAAGGGTCTTGTGTTGTATGTTGAATAAACTCAATACATCCATCTTAAAGCCCGACGGCCGCTATCTGGTGGCACTGAGCGGTGGGGCTGATAGTGTGGCTCTGCTGCTTGTCATGCAGGAGGCTGGCTATCAGGTGGAGGCTGCTCATTGTAACTTCCGCCTGCGTGGGGAAGAATCGGAACGCGACGAGCAGTTTGTCGTCGCCTTGTGCAAGAGTAGGGGAGTCGCCCTGCATCGCGCCCACTTCGACACCCGCGAGTATGCTGCACTCCATCATGTCAGCATCGAGATGGCAGCACGCAACCTGCGCTACGGCTATTTCGAACAGTTGCTGACTGACCTCGCGCTCGACGGTATCTGCGTGGCCCATCATCGTGACGACCAGGTGGAAACGGTGCTCATGAACCTCGTGCGTGGTACGGGACTGCGCGGCTTGCAGGGCATGCGCCCACAGAACGGTCATATCCTGCGCCCGCTGCTCGCTGTCAGTCGTCAGGAGATTGAGGCCTACCTGCAGGCGAAGGGACAGTCGTTTGTTACCGACAGCACAAACCTCGAAGCCGACGTTGTGCGCAATAAGATCCGCCTGAACATCATCCCGCAACTGCTCGACATCAATCCTGCTGCTGCCGACCATATCCAGCAGACGGCAGAGCACGTCAGCGATGCGCTCGCCGTATATGACGAGGCCATCCAGCAGCAGCGACAGGAGGCTGTCGTCGAGGAAAGCGCCGACCGCCTTGTCATCGACCTCTCAAAAGTCCGTCACGAATCGCTGCTCTTCGAAATACTGCGGCCGTATGCTTTCTCTATTGCGACGATAGCCTCTATAGACAACAGAACCGGCAAGCTTTTCTCCTCCGCTGATTACGACATGGTTGTTGACCGCGGCTGTGTCATGGTGGAACGTCGTCAGGAGCCGATGAAGCCAATGGTGATGCCTGAGGATGGTGTCTATGTGGTTGGTACCGGTAAGTTTTCCGTCCGTTCCTTTGAGCGCACGGCAGACTTTGTACCTTCTAAAGAGCCACAGCTCGTTCATCTCGATGCCGCGAAGGTGCAGTTCCCCTTGACGTTGCGTCCCGTCCGTGAGGGCGACTGGTTCATTCCCTTCGGCATGACGGGTCGTAAGCTCATCAGCGACTTCCTGACCGACCGCAAGGTCAGCCTGCTGGATAAAAGAAAAGCGCTCGTCGTGTGTGACGCAACGGGCGCCGTCCTTTGGTTGGTAGGTTATCGTACCGACAACCGCTTCCGTGTGAGCGATGCCACTCAGCGCGTTTTGCTTCTCGCAGGTGCGTAGCGTATCGTTGGATTATCCGGCATATAAGGCTCCGTTACCCGCCATGTAATGCACCTTTACTCGTTATGTAATGCACCTTTACTCGTTATGTAATGCACCTTTACTCGCCATGTAACGGCCCGTTAGTCGGTATGTAGCTCTGAGTTACATGGTATTTTGACTTTCAAAGTTGTATGAGGTTTTACTGATACAGATATACAGATGATACAGTTAAATCTTAAAAAGTCTTCGCGTACGTATATACGCACGTACGCGAGGGAGTCTTAGAAAACATCTGTATCATCTGTATCATCTGTATTTTGATTCTTCACTCTTCACTCTTCATTTTTATCACAATGCAAAGGTACAACAAGAAAAAAGAAAACACCCCCTACAATGTATGTATATGTAGGGGGTATAACGTGGTATGATTTATTAGTCGAAAAGTTCTTTCAGTTTATCAAGAAACAAATAGGTTTGGTCCTGATTCATTGCATCGTAGTAATCGCGGTACATATTTCTGCGGTGCCACAGCCCCTCAAACACCTTCCACTTCTCCTTGATGCCCAGCCGCTCCGCCATGGCATCGGCCAGGAGTGCCGCCTGCGTCCGCGAGAGTAGGGGTCGGTAGTGCTCATCCACGTAGCCCGTCCGCTGTACCTTCCGCCACAATGCCATAGCATCATCGGTAGCGAGCACCTCCGGCAACTCACCCGCTCCCTTCTCCCTCCCTACACAGGGAGGGCCGGGGTGGGTCTCAGGGCCGGGGTGGGTCTTTCCCATATTTATCTGTGTCTCTACATGTTGTCCGCCAGAGGCGACATACACTATTTGGAGGTGGCTGCCTTGGTGATCCTTGTCTTTGCGGTGCAGTTGCTCCAGCAGCTCGTTCACCTTCTTCAGGACATCGGCGGGCAGCATGTCGCCGAGCCCTCCCAGAAAGTCTGGGACTTCTTCATTGTGATTCATATTCACGTTTCCGTTTTATCTGTTATCTAAATAAAGGTTGAAAAACGGAGGACGTGGGGGAATTGGATTCTCAACATATCTTCACAGGTTTAACCACAAACCCATCGCAAGATGTTGATACTGCCAAAGCCCACGCCTCCGTGTAGGATGCGTGAGCAGGCAGCCGTTCTTTCTTGCGATTTACTTGTTGAGTGGTTAATTCGTGAAGATATCAAGAAAGCTGGTTGCTCAATTGGTTACAAAGGTACACATTATCTTTGCAATAACCAAATCTTTATGAGAAAAATTACGGACTCATCGCTTTTTGTTTCATTTTTATTCTATATTTTCTTTATCTCAAAATATTTATTTGTAAAAGTGCTCACTGGCGCTCGGCTCTGCCGCTTTGTACCTTCAGGTCAAAGAGTCCCGCCGATCTATCTTTATTTGGAGATTAAAACAGAATCTCTTACTTCTATTTACGGTTCAAAAGT
>CACXJZ010000010.1 GCA_902768105.1 uncultured Prevotellaceae bacterium | reverse complement strand
ACTTGCGATATAGTATGGTGGGGTGAGCGGAAGGGGCGTTGGCTGATGAGGCTGGTGTTTCGTGCCAACTTTCCCGCTACGGAGTGAATCTGTGTGGTTTCCAAGCTCTCGGCCAAGGATAGTGGGGGCAATATGCTGGGCAGACGTTTCGCCATCATTGACTTGCCGCTGCCTGGCGGGCCTATCATAATCAGGTTGTGGCCACCTGCCGCAGCCACTTCGAGTGCGCGCTTGACGCTCTCCTGTCCACGGACGTCCGAGAAGTCAAGCTCATATTGGTTCTGCTGTTCGTAAAACTCCTTGCGCGTGTCGATGTGTGTCGGCTCAATGGTGGATTTGCCGTTGAAAAAATTGATGACATCCATCAGGTTCTCCATGCCATAGACCTCCAGATTGTTCACCACGGCTGCCTCATGGATGTTCTGTATGGGAACAATGAGTCCCTTGAATTTTTCCTTGCGGGCGCGGATGGCGATAGGTAGTGCACCGCGTATGGGCATCAGCTTGCCGTCAAGTCCCAGTTCGCCCACAAGCATATACTGGTCAAGCATGCCATAGTCCACCTTATCGTTGGCAGCCATGATGCCGATGGCCAGGGGGAGGTCATAGCCAGAACCTTCTTTCTTGATGTCGGCAGGTGACAGGTTGGCCGTGATGTCCATCGTCGGCATCTTGAATCCGTTGTTGATGAGTGCGGCCTTGATACGGTCATAGCTCTCACGCACGGAAGTATCTGCCAGTCCCGTCAGGTGGAACTGCACACCTCTCGTCATGTTCACCTCAACGGTGACGGTTGTGACTTCCAGTCCGTTGACTGCCGCGCAATATGTTTTTACCAGCATAGTAAGATTAGCTTATAATGCTGCAAAGGTACGAATAAGTGAGGACAAAACAAAATAAAATCGCTTTTATTTTTATTGTCTATTTGTATCATAAATACAAATTGAACTTTTCTACATCAATTCTTGTAACAATTCCCTCCTTTGTGCAGAAATAGATGCGTGGAATGATGCTTGTCGCAAACAGATTATACACCCTACGGTCCTTTTGGGCAGAGTAGGGGATGGTCAGGTTGTTCTCCTTCCAGAACTTTGCAATGCTGGCATCCTCCTCCTCGCGGCTGATGGCAATCATCTGGAAACCCTCCTCCTCCTGATGCTTCTGGTAGTATTGTTCCAATAGTGGTAGATCGCGCTTACAGTCACCACACGTCGTATTGAAGAACACGATGACGGTCTCGCCCTTTAACTGGTTGCTGTTGAAGGTCCATTGCGAACTTCCGTCAGTCATGGAAACGGTAAACGCAGGAACATGGTCGCCAACCTTCACGCGTTCCACCGCCTCCTCCTCATCACTCATGCTGCTGCATCCCGTCAATACGAGACACAGCAGCATTATGATAAATATCCTTACATCCTTCATCTTATCTCACCAGGATTTTCTGTGTCTTACGACCAGCCTGACCATCTACCTCGATGATGTAGGTGCCCTGTCGTAGCTGGAACTGTGCGTTCGTGCCGCAGTCTGTATCCTGCCATACCGATGCGCCGCTGACACTCACGGCATGTACCTGACCAAGACTCTCTGATGCCGTCACCGTCACCACACCACCACGAACGCTGATGATGATACCGTTGGTAACGCCCTCATTCATGTTGCCAATCGTGCTGCTACGTGTTAGGTAGTAGCGGCCGTAGTCATTGGGCTGTATGCTGATGCTCTCGCCTTCGCTAACCGCAGTCGATTCACCTGTCATGGCATCAAAGACATACAGTTCACTACCTATGGTTTCAATACCGCTTATCTCAACTTCCACGGTTTCATCGCTGTTGTAGGTCACACCAAATGGCACCACCGTGAGTTCCGGCATCTGGTTCACGCTTACTGCCATTCCATCAGCCACGGTATAAACCATCGGCACATCTTCCAGGTTTGAGTCGAACAGCGTCTCCACGCTCTTCCTCTCATCGCCCAACTGCACGCTGGCCACTGACCCGCCACGCTCGTTGTGAGCACTCAGCGTCATGGAGTATTGAGGTGCAGGAGTTGGAGTAGCAGAATGTCCGTCTCTCATCATGTTAGGTGTAAAGGTGATATTTGTGGCATTTCCTTTCGCTTTGACAAAGAATGACTGCATGGGACCAATTGTTCCATTGGTGAGGCCATGGCTTGTATTGTTATTCGTGTAAGTCCAATATGCCGATGTTTCCAGATTATCAGTATTTTCAGCCAAGAAAGTTTCCATATCAATAGAGCATAGGTAAGGATTGCCCACTAACTGGTAGTTGGCTGGCGAGGATTGTATATTTGCGACGGCAGCATTGAACGTTCCGCTACCTGCTGTACGTGCCGTAGTTCTATATTGTGTACCATAGGTTACGCCACTAATGTTAGCAGTACCATCAGTCAGTAGTTTGCCAATCGTAGGTTTGCTGACGTTCTGTGACAGTTTTCCATCTGCAGGCGATGTGTTGTCCCACTGATAGTAGTCGTAGCTGATATCTGCCTTCGGTAGACGAATCAAGGTCATTGCCGTTTGGCCTTTTTTGTGAGGCTTGATTGAGAATGCTGTCCACGTGCTGTAAGGTACCGTGACATCATTATAGGCATGACTCCATTGGTTAAGCACTAAGCTGACACCGCCAGGAATATTGGCACTATATTTTGTAGCACGGATGTCGTTTGTCTTAGTCCAGACATATACACCATGTTGTGTCCATCCACGCTGGTAGATAGGATACTGTGTGCGACTGTATTTCACACCAGCAGCATTGGCCGTCGTTGAGAAGCTGATGGGCTGGAAAGCCTCTGTCAGCTGACGGCCGTTCGTTTCTGCATCATCGGTAACAGGCACATACATATCACCAGCGTATGTATTTTGCAACGGTGTGGACATCAACGTCCACGTATTGGCGTTCAGTTCCTTCTCAACCCACACCTTTTCGTATGTCAGGTATTGCTGGTTCAGTAGCTCAGCACGTGGTTTCATATATAGTTCCTTTGCCCAGTTGCCATAGAATTTCTCGCAGTCATAGACATTACCACCGATGCTATGATCCTGACATGTCGTTTCCGTGTAACGAACCATCAAGTCATATTGGATGTTTGTTGTAGCACCAGTTCCAATGTTATTATATATGCCTTCGCTGCTGTATGCCAAATTAACGAGGTTCGGAGCCTGCAAGCCAGAGGGTATGGTAACATACGTAAACTTCATAGGTGCGTATGTCTTTGGAATTGTATTATTTCCTCTCAACTCGGAGTTTTCCTTATAAATGCCTTCCTGTGCTGTTGTGGCCGTATTCTGCGTGGCATCAGCACTCTTGTTTAATTCTGCACGTGTTGAGCGTCCCCAGTTGGTGTCATTGTTCCAGTTTGTGCCTGTACCGTTCCAAGTTACGAACTCAGGCACAATCTTCAGCAGGAATTCTACATTGCCCTCACATGCTGATGCATCATCAGCATCTTTCACCTGGAAGAACATTCTATAGGCATAACCCTCATAGAAGGTAGGTTTCGTTACACCTGTTCCATGGAAGTTAACCGCGATGTACATGCTGCTACCACTGATACTTGTCGTTGCAAAGGTAGCCACCTTGTCCACATTAACAGTTACCTTCGAGTCGGTGGTCTGGTAACCATCTGTCATGTCATATTTCAACAGGTCGAGATCACCCACAATGTTCAATGTACCCGTCTTAGCAGTAGCACCGTCATTCACCTTGAATGTATTGACGGGGATGTGCAACATGTAGTCGCCATTCTGCATGTTTAATAGCTGTTCCTTACCAACACGCACTACACGGACACCTTCAGGATAGGTGACATCTTCGAAGCCCAAAACGATGGTAGGTGCATTACCAGACGTATTGATGGTGAATACATACTCTAATGGCGTACAGATATTAAAGTCTGTCGTACCGTTGTTCACCTTGTCTTCAACAGGAAGTGCGGCAATAGCGGGATGTGCACTATTCACCGTGCCGCTGAAGTTGTTGGAGTATGATAGGAAGAGCAGTCCTTCAGTGATGGCTTGGTTGATGACAGCATAGTAGTTGGCATTGACACTTTCGTAGGCACTATTCAGTGAATTAGATGTCTTATAATCTACCCCAGGAGGTGTTGTGGCAAACTCTTCTTTACCACGATAATTCTTCAGTGCATCCGACAGATAGTAGTCCACAGATTCAACCGTTATCTTGTAGGCATTAAACTCTGCCAGTGTTCCCTTGAAGAAGTCGAAGTGTACACCATCGTAGGGCTTAAAACCAGATATCTCGTCATCGTCAGGCATCTGCAGCACAACATTCAGATTGATTGCTGCCTCACCATCAGAACAGTTACCATTGACGGTAGTTACAACGTTGTTCTCTCCATCCTGCATTTCCAAATACATCATCTTCGGAATAAAGATTGGGCTATAGATGTCACAAGCATCAGTATTCTTACCCCAAAGGTCCTCGTCGGTAGGAGCACCAGTCTCAGATAACAGATATACCGATACGTAGTATTGCTCACCCTGTTCCAATTTGAATGGCTTTTTTGTCAATGAGAAATAGAGATTACCGTCAGTGCCCGTAAAGTAACCAGACGTAGCTGTAGAGGCTTTATACTCTGCCTCTGTCGGAATGGTGGCAGGATAATCGGCATGAACAAGCGTTGTTCCATACAGGTTCGTGCCGTCGTACAACGTGGCATCTGTCAAGGCGTTACCATGACTATCGCAAATGCGCCAGTAGAGGTTATGTCCTCTTTTGCTTATCAATGCATCTGCATCAACATATACATTCATCTTCACCGCTAAGTCGCCACACTCCACATCTTCCTGCTTCACCTTCAGTTTGGCATTGCTGGTGTAGAACTGTAATTGGTCAACGGCATAGTCCGCACCCTTCGTACCAGGAGAGTAGTTGTCGATATCCACCTCGTAGTGGTCAACGCCTGTCAAATCAACTGATGATGGAATGGCTACGCGACCATATATCTGATACCATACACCTTTTGAATAAGAACTCACCGTGTTAGAACTGAGGTTACCTGAATGGAACGATACCACACGTGTTCTGGTGCCATCGGTCTTCACGGCATATACCGTAGCCATCAGCTGTGGCTGCACATTACCATCCGTCATGTTGGCAACAACACCAGTGAAGCATAGTTCCGAGCCAGCACACAACTGAGCCTGAAAGTCCATCTGGGCTATGGTACGCGACTCGTCAGAGGCATCCACATAGAGGAAAGACCCATACTCACCTGTCTTACCACGACCATCAAGCCCAAGACCGTAACTATAAGTATAGTCATATAGCTGCTCTCCTGCCCACCAATGATAGTAGTAGTCGTAAGTCAGCGACTGCGAAACACCTGCTTTGTTCATCGAGCGCAGCAGCATATAGTCACCGTGCAGGGGCGATATACCCATATAATCAGTGCTGGCATTAGCCCAGATGCGGCGTACATCAGGATAGCAGAAGCCATACTGGGCGTTTAGCCAAGGCATAGGCTCGGTAGAATGGTTTTGTCTTTGGGAGGTTAGGGTCTCACTCAACTCTGTGCCGCAGAGTCCGTCAAAATCAACGGTAGCCTGTAGCGTCATGTGCTGACGGAGATAAGCTTCGGTGCGCTCCAATGGCAGATTTGCGATAGCGTATGCAGGGGCGTTAATCAGGTTCACCTCGTAGTGAACTACGGGTGCCATCAAACTTCCGTCGCCAATATAACCCACCAGATGGAAACGCTGACCAAAATTGGCCACGACAGTTTTGGAACCACTGCCACTAATGGCATTATAGGTGCCGTTCAACGCACTTACCAGAATTCGAGAGATACGATTGGTCTCTTCTGATTCGTGAAGCGTCAACTTGGTATCGTTACGGTAGATTCCTGTCTCGTCTTCATAGTAGGCATACCACGCTATTTTGTTACATACAGTAGGTGACGTACCATTGTATATATAATAGTAGTCCAACTCTGAAAGGTTTGCGCGGATAGAGAACTCAGTGTTGGCATTCTTCATAGCCACACTGACGCGACCATTGTCCTCTGCCAACTGGAACATATCAGAACCGCCGGCATTCAGTTTGTCATGGCCAATCTGGATGTCGGTAGCAATGACAGCAGCTGGACGGATATGGAAGATGTAGCGGGTGCTCAGTGTAGGCTCATGCATCAGATAGGGTTTTTTCTTACCGGTAAAGTCTGGGCGATTGTCATCAGCCGAACCGCTATAGATACCATCATAATACTTACTGACATCACAGGCGATGGTTACCATTTCATTTAGCCCTGCAGGATTAAAGGTAACACCCACCTTGGCATGTGTCGGTTCAATACCGCCCACGCTGTTGTTCAGCATAAAGAAGCCACGGCTGACGGTAGCACCCTGGTTGGTCTCTTCCTTGTCCTCCAGTATGGAGCTGCTGCCACCGGCAATGGCTAGGCGGCTGTTATTGATGTCAGTCATCCAGTCGTACCAGCGGATATAAGCAGTAGGCTCCAATACGTCACCACTACCATAGTAATCCTCAAACGGCAATTTTAGATTGATAGGTGTGCTACTTGTAGGATCAACGTAGATGTCGTACTCTACCGTATGCACTCCTTGGCGTATTTTATCGCTGACAGTCTCTCGTGTACTATTTTCGTTGTTCCAACTGTATTGTTGAATAGGATCAGTAAAGTCTCCCTGCGTATAGTATGGACGTTCGGATGCCCCCTTGTCATGGACAAACAGGAAGGCAGCCTCCTTGAAGAAGCTATAGGTATAGACCATGTTCAGGTTGTCAGGCTCATGCGTTAGTTTCTTTGGATTGCCGCCATCGTCAGTTTGACCTGTCAAATCATTAGTCATCACAATGACAACTTTGTAGTCTTCCCATGAACCACCAGCAGCAAAGGGCTTGGACACAGTAACGTTCAGCATCGTCTCGTCACCACCAGCTGTACTGGTCTCAGTATTCCAGTAGATACCATAATCCTGTTCTGAACGATAGTTCAGCCAATCTCCACCTGATGCGCTAAGATAGTTTTCAGATCCTGGAATTTTATCGAAAGTGCCGTCCTCGCCTTTCTTGGTCATATAATATCGAATATGCAGGTGAGTAAGCAATGAAGCAAAGTTAGACTCGCCTAACTCTTTCTTAATCTTATTAATATTCTCAGCCAACGGTATGGTTACGCTGGCAACCCCATCGTTTGCTACCAAAATCTCCTTCGAATGGGTAAAGGCATTGGCTGTCACCGTACCAGGGAAGTTGGAGGTCTCTGCAAACTTGATGGTATAAATATAGTCATAGTCAGGCTCGTATGTCTCACGAACATCGGCTACACGACGCGGAGCCAAATTATGGGTATGTCCCTGCTCGTCCGTGTCACCCGACATGGCGATGATAACATTATAGAAGCTGTACTTACTTGCCTCTAATTTCAAAGAAGCAGCAGTAGGCAGCGTTATGCCTGCGGTGTTATATAGCCAGTAGCCATAGGTAGCTGTATTAAAGGCAGTACTGCCCGTAATACCTGTCAGGGCTGTCGTCGGATCAACCACGGTCCCATCACTCTTGGTGAGATAGATTCGGGCGTATGTCGCAGGCTTGCCGATTGCTGCCTGGAAGGCAGTGGTAGCTCTCGTTAGGTCGAGTGCCAAGTCAGTTGTTGTAGAAGTCAGTCCTTCTGTAATGGTCTCACCACCACGTTTTCCACCATCCTTCAACAGCGCGTGCGGATTCTGCTTGTTGATATATACCGTATAGGTCATAACACAAAGATTCTCGGTAAGAGGTGTTTGGTCATCCTCGTAGAATTTGCAAACGAAGGTGATACCATTCTCTGCCATTTCGCGCATTGTTAGGTTTGAAGGAGCGTAGAATACGGGGGCTGCCCAGTTAGCAAAGGTTGTGCTACTTAGGTCTTCATTGTTAGTAACAGAGGCAATATTACCTGAAATGGTAAATGGATCACCATTGACATTGATAGCCCAACGGTCTAACAATCGGCTGCTACCCTTTGTTAGATCCTGCAAGTTACCATTCTTGTCAACAACATACCACTGCATGGTATAGTGTGACTTGTTGTTGTTAAGGTAATCGGCACCAAGATTCTCTGTAGCCTCAATATCGGGAGCCACAATCTGCATCGACTGTGCACTCCACTCTACATTGGCCTCCAGCGCCTTTGTTGTGGAAGCTGGATACTTGAACCAATAGGTGGTCTTCGTGTCCCAGTCGGGTTCGCTTGTCATCACATCGCCACTAAAAACAGCAGCATCGCCAGAAGTGACAACCACCACCTGATACTGGTCGAGCGTAGCAGTAGAAAGTGTAAGTGTAATCTGCTCAGTAGCATTGCCAATGGGGTCTGCAGCATAGCGATAGGTTCCAAGGCTGATGTTGTAGCCTTCCACGGTGTTGCTTACTGGTGTTGAATACTGAGCATCCATACCAGCAATCGTATAATTTATCGGATTACCGTTCAAATCAGTAAGGTAGAAGCGCGAATGTCTTGTCCCTGCAGGAATCGTTGCGTTAAAGGTAAATGTCTTTGCGCCAGCATCAGGATTTAAACGAATCGTAGTAGCAGTCTTGCCGCTCTTCAGCGAACCAACAAATCCCTTATGGATAGAGAAGGTGTAGCGGGCATTGGGATTGCCCGTACCGGCATCGTTGGTATAAATCTCGAAGACAATCTTGTGGTTGTTAACATCAGCGTAGGTAGCCTCTGCAGGTGCATAGACATTAGCTGCCACCCATGATGCAAACTGCTCGGGCTCAATGGTCTTCTTTCCGTTAAGGAATGCCACGTTACCATCGATAACAAAGCCAGTCGGTAGGCTGATGGTCCACGTGCCATTCTGTCGCTCTGTACCGATAGCTAACGGCTGCACATTGCTACTACCATCGGTGACATACCACTTGATGCACTGCCCTGCAGCCAGTTCTGCTAAAGATGTGTTCCAATCGGTATCAATACCATTAGCAGCGGTGGCATCGGCTGTCATTGAGGCAGCATTCCACTCTATCTGTGGTGTCTGCTCATAAGTTGTGATGTTATAGTCGAAGATATAGGTCCACTTCATGTCCCACTTCGGCTCATGAGACACTATTGAACCATCAACAACCATGTCTTCAAGGGCTGTCGAGAATAGTCCTACCACCTTATAGGTCTTGTATGCCTTGGGGGCTGCAATGGTAACTGTCGGTGACACTACATCACCACTATTATAAATATAGTATCCGCTCTTAGCATTACTACAAAGTGTACCGCCAGAAACTGTCAGGATGCCCGTCGGATCTAGTAGATTGCCATCAACGTCAGTCAGGTAGAAACGGGCATACTTCGCGTCTGTCGGCATATCACCCAACGTAAACGACGCAGCATTGCGATCTGAAACAGTCTGCGGCTTTGTTGCCTCCACCATGCCAGTGTTTGGCTCATTTTCAAATGGTGAAATCCTAAACACAAAGCGTGAGGTCATCGTTGGCATACCACCCTGATAGTCATCAGTTACCTGATACATTATCTCATAGTCGGAAGCTGCCTGAATGGTGGAATAAGCCGTCGGAGCATAGAGCTGCAGGTAGCCAAGCATTTGATGGACAGCATCCGACCTGTTCTCCGTCGTTGTTGTCTGACACCCGGCATAGATATAGTTCTGATTCAGTGACGCTCCATAATAGCTACCATCAAAGAAATTTCCGTTATAACCGACATACGCACTCCAAACATCGTCCCCTTGTGTGTTGCCCTTTCTCAAAGACTGAATGGCACGACTGCTCTTGTCACGCACACTCCAGTCGGCATGCCAAGAGTCCTTCATCTCCTCCTCAGTCTTTCCGAAGTAGTTCAACACTTGGTCATGGATATTTAGTTGCAAATAGGGATTGGTCAGTTGAGAGTAAGGCAACATGGTTACCTTGGTGAAGGAATACGTATATTGCACATCCCATTGAGGCTCAGTTTCTACGACATTCCCTGTGGCAGCAGCTGCCGCATCCGCGGAGAGCACACATACCACGCGGTAGTCACCATAATCCGCCCCATTCAAAGTGACGAGGATGCCACTTAAATCCAAATTGTTACCACTATTATAGAGGTAGTAGCCCTGTTTCGGCTTACTTGTCTGCTGAGGTGCAGGTGTGGCACCAGTAATAACCAACTTGCCTGTCGGATCAACGGCCTTTCCACCTTTCGTCAGAACGAAACGAGCATACTTTGGCGTACTGCCCAACAATTCCAAAGCCTTCGTAAACTCCACTACCGTTGAAGCCGTCTCAGTCTCCACATAGTCCTTCAGATAAAGACTCGTCTTCCCTCCCGTTTTCAAGGAAGATTCAAAAGCATCAGGGGCCTCAGGTATATACGTAATTAGTGTTCCCTCGTTGGGTTCCACGCAGTTGTTCGTCCAATTATACACGCTGGTCAAAGCATAACACTCTAACTTCGTTGTTCCAGAAGGCAAAGTAACTACGACATTTGCGCCATCCCAAAGCAGATTATTATACCCTCCCTTATAAGCATAACCATCCTCACCAAAGGAATGCCAGTTTGATTCATTATACGGAGAAGATACGTTTAGAATCTCTATCGCTTCGTCATCGCTGTTATACGCCGTAAAACGCAGATAGCGTGGATAGCTACCTAACAGATTATTGAAATAGGCGGCGCTAATAGTGAACTGATTATTTGATGGAATTACCAACTCTTCTTCTTGAATAGCACCAGGTATTCCTTTTATCAAAACAGGGTTGATAGAAGCCCAATCGGCTTCCGTATAAAGACGGCCAGAATAAACTGTAGTAGTACCAGACCATGGTGCCTTGATAGCATTCAGATGTACATATCCACCATTGGCAGCACCCAATGCCGCAAGGTCAATGGTAATGATTCCGTCAGCAACTGTAGCATACGTACCAGCGGAGGATATTTCAATCATTCCGTTGCCTGATGATTCCATATTCTGACGATTGAACAAGATACGGGGGAAATCGCCAGTATAAGCTAACTGCAGCTTGCTATAGGATGAAAGGTTAGCATATTGAAGACTTTCAACATTCCAATGACCATATATGATATCATTGTTACTCTTACTATTCCCAAATTCATTAGCACAAGTAGCAGTTGTTACCAAATCTCGTTCTGCCGATTGGCCAGCAGATAGCCATGCGAAATAAATGTCTGGAGTCAATGAATTGCTCGGATAACTATACAGCTTCATTGACGTGATGGTTACCGTTTGCTGATAGGGTGCCTTGATAGCATTCAGATGGACATAATGATTAGCATCGTTTAGTCTGATTTTCTGCAAATCGATTCTCCAAATGTTGCCTTGTTTCGTTACATAAGGATCATTTGGGGAATTTATTTCCAGAAAAGTCCCTCCATTACCATCGCCACTGAGTCTATTGAACAACAAACGTGGAGTACCTTCCGTAACAACAATCTCCAACACCTTATAATTAATCAGGTCTGCATAGTTATTATAGTGAACATTATCAGCATCACCATAGACCTTCTCTGTAGAGGTATTCAGACTATAATAGCACGAGGATTTATTGTACTTGCTGGCATCCAAGTTAATATTAGCTAGTTGTCCCCACACGCTACCAATACTCATGACCATCATGAGCAGGAGGAGGGTGGCTCGGCGGGCAAGACCTGTCGTGCTGGTTACTATGTTATGATGTTGTGACTTCATCAGTTTCATTGACTTCATCATCGTTTTATGCTGTTTGGATGTTAATGCAAAATATGAGTGTGGCGCGGACCAGCATAGAGGGCTGGCGCGTAGAGCATCTGGTCGCTTGAGAGCGTCATATAGAAGCGGTATGTCATGTCACGGCGGTAGTTACCTTCGACATAGAGCTGTATCTTCATCTCATGGTAAATCTTCTTGTCTGCAGCCATTGTTCCTCCTGGGTCGGCAATGTAGCCGAAGATGAAGGGCTCGTAGTTACCAGAAGCCGATGGATCCCATTGAGGTCCTGCATCGCCGTCGTTAAGGTACCAGTAAGGTACTCCACCCACGTCGTCGCCGTCAGCTGTGGCAGTCTGGTTGCGATAGAATCCGTTATAGTTGCCTGACGTCTGCTGTGTGCCGCCCTTCACGTCGTAGGTAGTCCATGAGCCTGCCCAGTCGGTGTTCAGCGTCCAGTAGTCGCCCGAGCCAACGTTATACTTCACCTGCGTGGTTCCACCCTTCGTCACGTGGGGCAGCAGGTGGAAGTGTCCGTAGTCGTGGAACGTGAAGTTGTAGATGTGGTTATACGTATCCACCTCACTCACACTGACAGGATATACGCCGATGGGCGGGAAGTCGTAAGGGATAATCTCGAACTTATAGTCGTCGAGGATGATGGGGATGATGCGGTAGTCGTTACGGGCAATGTAGTCCCACTTGTCATCGTCGGCAGTGGTTGCTCCCTTCTGGTTAATGAGTGCATAGCGGTATTCCTGTGTCGATGAGTCATCGCCCAGGCCGATGGTGAGGTAGAATTCCGTGCCAGCCTTGCACTCGTTGATGTAAAACGTCACTTCGCGTGTGGCATTATTAGCCAGTGCCTCTGTTGTTGCCATGCCAGGGATAGCCAATTCTACAGTAGCAGGCGTTCCGTTCAGGTTAGGCCGGATGTCACCGTGAACAGCCTCCATCGTGTTGGCGCTGCTGGCTGTCGTATAGTTGGGCAGCAGCTTCAGGTTGTTGTCGACATTGTCGGTGATGCCTGTGATGGAAGCATATTTGATGTACTGAGCTGCTCCTGTCTCGTTCTTCACAGTGACTTTCATCTTTGCCAGCATGCGTACTACGACAAGGTCCATTGTGGTGTTACTGCTGATGTTGGCTGTCTGCACGTTGCTCATGGGGATTCCGTAAGAGTCGAAGCCGTTATTGTCAGATGATGTCAGCGCAGTAAAATTGTTGCCATTGACTGTTACTGCCTTGTTGGCATCGACGGTACCGCTGGCTATCTCTGCCGTATAGATTTCATCATTATTTGTCATTGTGGGCATAGTAACGGTAATGCCCAACAGTTCGGCAACCTTCGCCACCGACATATTGGCAAACGAATAGAAGTTATGCGTACCTATGGGCAGTGAGACGATGGGGTCAATCTCGCGCTCTGTGCCGGTAGGCTTGCAGGCAATGACCTTCTCTACAACGTTACTATTGTTGGTAATCACCACCACCCAGATGTTCATCATCTCAGCATCCTCGGCATTGGTGTCAGTCCACGCCCTGGTGACAGCGCCTGTAGAGAGGTGTAGCTTCACCTGCACCATTCCGTCTGCCGGGGTGGGAGACTCTGTGGTGACTTCGCTGTCCGACGAGCACCCTGCTATGAGGAGTCCCAGTATCAATAGGTATGCGTATAGTAATTTCTTCTTCATATTCGTTACATGTAAATTGTCTCATGCGTGAACGGGTCCCACTTCTTGACGACGATACGGAGCTGCATGTTGAGTTTCGTGTCGATGCTGCCAATCCACACACGATAGATATTGTTGCGCACGATGCCAAAGTTCATTGGCGTGGCTGATGAAACCTCCGTTGTCTCGTTTGTGGTCAGGATGTCGTATGATTCGCCTTCGCCCTGGTGGCGCAGATAGCCGTAATAGACGTAGCGCTGCGGATTGGGGTCGGTCAGCCCATTGACGTAGTAATATCCCTCAATGGCAATGCCTGTGGCATAATAGTAAAGCTTAGACTGCGGCAACAGCGTATTCTCCATGGGGTAGGCCACGATCACGTCCTCGCCTGTCATAGTCAAGTCAGTCAAAGTTGAATAGCCGGACGTGCTGCCAGATGTTACCGCACTGTGCATATCGGTTATACTCTTGTAGTAACTGTTAGCTGCAAATGCCTCATGCGTTGTCAAGCCTTTAACGCTCTCGCGTGAATTGGTCAGCAAGGGTTCTGCAGACTTATTTACCGTCATGGGGTCAAGCACATAGTTGGTAGTAGTCTCATTGATGAGCCACTGGGGGGTGATGGTGCTGAGACTGGTAGTCAGTCGCTTCAGCAGATATTCGTTGCCATAGGTGGCGTGCTTGTGTGTCAGGTTGAACGGCATGATGGCAGTCACAACGAACTTGTCGTCGCAGCCTTCTACATTATATACATAGCCTGCCTTGTCGCTGTTGTAGGTTCCGTTGACTGCCCAGAAGTCGATACGGGCAGCCATGCGCTCGATGACCAGAGGCTGCGTGGTCAGGTCGTAGTAGTAGTCACCGGTAGCATCTTGAGTACCGTGTCCGCTAAACGTCAGCGTCTGATTCTGCTCCGACGACATGACGAAGTTGCCGCAGGATGCTGCCGTTCGCGTCTCGTCGCCGCTGTAGATTTTGTTGAGCGTCATGTTGCGCAGGTCGTTCAGAGACGATGTGCCAGCGATGATGCTACTCGTCAGGTCTGTGTTCGCTACGACGATGGCGTGGTACGTCTTGGTGAAGTCGATGGCGTTAGGTGGCACCAATTGGTTGCCTGTCTGGTAGGTTGCCTCAGCCGTCTTTTCGGTGTATGATGTGCCTGCCGTTGCAGGATCTCCAGAACGCGATACGTAATAGTAGGCCACGAAGTCAATGACGGGGTCTGACGTGGTGTTGATGCCAGTAGCGTCTTGGTAGAGTATCAACGTGATGCCCGTAATAGCATTCTCGCGCTCGAAGCCTGCCTCACGTCCGTCGCCGTTCTCGCCGCCTGCTGGTGTGCCACGGGTAGCCGCACCATTGTTGTTGCTGACAACAATGGAGAGGTTGATGAAGTGCTTGTTCACCTCAGGCTCCGTGACGTCGGTATCGCCGTCCGTCACGGCAGTGCAGGCCGTCAGCAGCACCGCCATCATTCCTATATATATCGCCCGTAGTTTCACCGTTTCTATAATTTAATCTTTAATGTTTCATGTTTAATCTTTCATGTTTCCTCATTCCAAATCAACATTTTGTATGCGCATAGCCCACGAGAGGACGTTGATGCGCACCTCGGCATATTGCCACTTGTCGTTGCGGATGAAGAAGTCCATGTAGAAATCGTACGCACGATCCAGATACTCCTGCCTTGAGTAGGCGAAGAGGTCGTAGGCGTTGCGCCCCTGTGCCAGGAAGTAGGCCAGGTCGATGGCGCACACCTCTTTGCCGGTCGTGCGGTTGCGGATAATGAGCAGGGCGTTGTCGTCGCTCTTCTCGTGCCATATCAGGCGGTTGAAGGTCAGGCAGGCATGGGCAGTACGCTCCGTAGCCACGCCGCTGTTCAGTTCGCTGTTGTCAGTGTCCCACTTGTAGAATGGGGTATATGTCAGGTCTTCGTCGGCCAACAGGCTGTTGTTGTAGGCCAGCTTTCCGTTTTTGTCAATGATGAAGTAGTCAAACTCCTCGGTCGTGATGTCCGCAGGGTCGTCCAGGTTATGCAGTCCGATGGTCAGCATCTTCGTGTCGCGAACCATCGAGATGTTTGCAATGGTCTTGTCGCTGCTACGTACCTCGACAGTTTCAACGCCTGTCATGCCGTGCCACAGCGTATCCAGCGGAGCCACGTTGCTGACCATCGCGGTAGCTCCTTCTTTCTTGGTGCGGTCCAGTGTTACCGTCAGTTTCTCGTTCTCGTCGCCCTGTGCCAGCTGCGTGCGACGATACTTGGCGCCCGGTGTGGCGAGCGTCGCTTCATAGCTCTTCTGGTTGGCCAGTGCTATGAGGCGGTACTTGCCGTCAGGCAGGTCCATTATCTGCATGGCGTGAGTGTAGGTGCCGTCGAGCATCATCGCCATGCTGGGGATGTTGTTGTTCTCGTAGGTACGGACAAAGCGTCCGTCGCTGTCGAATACATACAGCGTTACGCCGCCTACGTGGTCGCCGAACATGTCGGAGCGCTGCAGGTTATAGTCGTACTTGAAGGTAACGAAGAGTCCGCAGTTGGTCAGGTCTTCATCCTCTTTCATCATGTCGCAGCTGGCAAGCATTGCGAGTGATACAAGTGCTACAAGATATTTCTTCAGTTTCATGCGATTGTCTGTTTTATCCCCTTTGGCGGAAGCCGTTTCCCCTGTTTCGTGGGGACGCTCCGCGTCAGCGATGATTATTCTTTTTGTTTATTGTGTGGCTGCCGCCTTGGGCAGCCACACAACAGTATAGGAAAAATGATTCTTACTTCAGTTGCCAGTTCTGTGGACGCTTAGCCCACGACAGGATGTTGATGCGAGCCTTGATGTAAAGATCTTCCAACTCGTCATCAGGATGGGTTGTCAACTCAGGAATGGTAGAGCTACCAATCTTCAAAATCTCCTGAATGTTCAGGTCGTACCAGTTGTTACGAACCATACCATAGCGACCCAGATAGTTGGCATCGCGGCGAGCATCATCAGGATAGATGTCATCAATGCCGCTTTCCTTCGGAGCAGTCAGGTACTCACCGTTATTCCATGGTGTCAAATCATCGCCGAAGTGCTTAATGCGAATACTATAGTATGCAATACCACCAACAAAACGCTCAACGTTGTTCAGCTGAGTGTTCAGTGTAGCGATGACACCGCTCAAATCGTGGCCTTCAACGTCGTTAGAAGAAGATGTGATCGTAATGGCTGTATTGGCATCGGTATTAGCTGCGGGAATTGTAAATGAAACAACAGTTAGCTTACCAGCAGTAGACTTGTCAAAGGTAACGGTCAAGTTGTTTCCAGAGAGAGTTCCTTTACCACCTTTATTATCTGCAGGATCATTGTACCATTCAACAAATGCAGGCTGAGACATAATGTATTCCTTAATCTTATTCTTGACATCATTTTCGGTGTATAGAGTCTTGCGGTCAGCACCGATAACATAGAAATTATCGTCGCCAGTTGTCAGTTTCACGGCAATGATGGTGCGTGTGGTGTTCTGGAATGTCTGGTTGAGAACTGTAAAGGTGTTCTCAAAGCAGTAGAGAGGATTGCCCTCACCAACAGCTGTGTTTGTGATAGCTGAAGCCTCTATGTTCGAGAAGTTATTTGCATCATATGCACCACTATAGTTGGGATCTTCGGCCCAGTAAGTTCTGTAAAGAGCCACAGCTGGGTCAACAGGATTGCCACCTACGAAACGATATTTGTCAACTCCTGCTGCAGCGCTAAAGCTGCACAGATCCCAAGAGAAGGTTGAAGGTACTTGACGGATGATGTAAGAAGTTTTATTTGTGTTGTCAAGAGACCATCCTGCCAGTGATGCATCCAGTGTCAGACCAGTGCTTGCAGTCAAACCCGTGGTAGATAGATATTTTGTGTCTGAAGCATTCAAAGTTACTTTGGCAACTGCGCGCTCTACATAAATATCTACGGCAGCATTACCAGTCGTGGCCTTAGCCTCGGTGTCGTAGATGAACGACTTGTCAACTGTAGCTAACGTCTGAAGAGCAATGGATGAGGCGGGCTTCGTTGTACCACCAATTGTGTTGCTCAGCACAGCATTGGTCATAAAGAAGTATTTTTTCGTACCATCAATCTTTATAAAGTCATTGGTAGAAACGTCATCTGACTCAGCAAGCTTTGCATTGATGCCTGCCAAAGTTGGTGCAGTAAGTGTTTCGCCCTTTACTACCAACATGTTGTCAGCAGTACCAGCAGCAATAATGCCATTGGGGTTGATGACAGCCAGCGCGTACAAATTATTCGCAGGAGCGCTCTTCAGTTGAGCAATGTAGTCGTCCTTTCGTGTAGTAATCTGGTTAGGAGTATCACTATACACATCTTTATTCCAGTCACCTAAATCAATGACTTGCTTCAGTGTAGCTGCGCTCTCACTAGTTCCATCGAAAAGGAGCAATAGAACTTTCTCAACAGCATACTCTGTCTCAAGTCCATCAGCCAAAGTCCCAGTTGCATCTTCGTCCCATGCACGTGTAGAAACAACAGGTGCAGTCGGTAGATTGATGTTAATCTTAAAGAAACCCTCAGCCTTTCCTTTCAAGACGTCGGTTCCTCCCTGATCTGCCACGTCCTTGTCTGACGAGCAGGCAGCAAACAGCAGGCCTAAGGCTGCTATTGCCAAGAAACTTAATTTCTTCATAGATAAATTTTGTTTTTAGATTAATAATTATTGTTATGTTATTTCTCTCTCTTATTTCGTGAGCTCTGCGATGGCCTGGCGGTTGGCTGTCACGTTAAGACCCTTGGCTTCGGCCTGGTTGAGCAGGGCCTGAGCCTCGTCGTACTGCTGGCGCAGGATGCACAGCACGGCACGGCTCTGTAGCGCCTCGGCAGAGTCGCCTGCCTTGTCGAGCAGTGTCTCAGCCTTCAGCAGGTCCTTCTGTCGGATGGCGACGTTGGCCAGGTTGAGGTTGGCGGCAGGGTCGTCAGGATAGATGTTTACCGCGGTCTGCAGCACCTTGTTGTACTCCGCGCTGCCGGGCTCCATGGTCTGTGCCACATCCCACAGCTCGCGTGTCGAAAGCTGGTAGGGACGCTTCTTGTAGATTTCCTTCGCCTGCTCGAGCGTGAAGTCGCTGAAGTTGAACGAGATGTCGTAGTCCGAACGGCGCAGGCCGGGATAGACCTCGCGCAGCAGGTAGTTGTATTCGTCCTTATAGCGTTGTTTGATGCGCCACTCCTTGGGGTCAGGCTCTAAGCTGGTGTCGTCGATGATGTCGAGTATCTCCTGTTTGTGGGGCAGGATGTCGGTACCCATTGCTACCACGGCCCTGCGCAGACCTTCCCAGTTCTCGGGTGTTGCCTCGGCGCGTGCAAATACGTCGGCAGGCAGGTTGTACTGCTGCTTCAGCCAGTCGGTGAGCGACTTCGCACGGTTCGTGGCCAGCATGCGGTTATGCTCGTAGGGACTCTCAGGCGAGGCGTAGCCGTGGATTTTGATTTCGCGTACGCTGACGTTCGGGTCGTTGGCCATCACGTCAAGTGTGTCGGTAATCTTGCGCAGCTCGCGACGGTTGTCCATGTAGTCGGGCTTCATCTCCCACCTGTCAACCACGAAGGTGATGTATGCCGAGCCATGCAGGTTGCGCTCCTTCTTGGTAGCAGCGGGCACCACGTCGGTCAGGGCAATCAGGTCGTAGGGGTCGGGGGGCAGCAGCGAGGTGAGGTACGCCTGCTGGTTCTTCATCACGTCACCGCATCCGCAGAGGTCACACTCCACGAAGACGTCGGCTGCACGGTGCCACGGCTCGTTAGCCACGGCGGTGGTGTAGGCGTAGGTCTGCGGCTCGTTCTTCAGGCGGCGTATGTTCTCGCAGTTGTCGGCATAGAGCGGGTCAATGCCGTCGCGCTCAAACACAATGTTCTGGCGTCGGCCGCTCACGATGAGCGTCTTTAGGCGCTGCTCATGCAGGCCGTCCTTGCTCTTGATGATGGGTGTGAAGGCACGGTAGCGGTTTGAGGGAACCTGCAGCTGGTCGAGGATGAAGTCCATCGTCAGTATGGTCTTGTCCTGTGTGCGGGCTACCTGAACGTTCTTCACTACAACTTGGTTGTCGCTGTCGTCGCCTGTCAGACGGATGACATCCTGGGCCATCATGGTAATGGCCGATGTCAACATAGCTACTAATATAATAAGGTGTCGTTTCATAATGATCAGATGTGTTAGAATAAATACATAATTGACAGGGCAGCCTTCGTCGGACCGATGTAGATCTTGTCACCATCGTCCAGTTTCTTGCCACATGTGCCACAACCATACTTGTCATACTTGATGTAGGCAGCACCCACACCGATGGCAGCCTCGAAGTTCCAGTGCTTCGAGAGCACCCACTGGTAGCCGTAGCTCACGCCACCGCCTACAAACCAACCCTCGAAGCGGTTGTCCTCGAGTTCCTTCCACCAGCCAAAGGGCGTCTTGATCTTGGCGGCATTAAACTGTCCTCCGAAGGCATGGATGCCCACGAACGAACCATTGAACCGGTGACAGAACCAATGGCGGAACTCTGGGTTCACCACCCAGTGTTTCAGGAACTTCTGGTCTTCGCCGTGGCCGAACTTCCAGGGGTGAAGTCCGTAGAACACTTGCAGCGTGTGCTTTTGATTCAGACCCACCTCCAAACCGAGGTTGGGTGTCGCTGTGGCGTCATAGAGCAGATTGGTTTTCAACGCGACTTGCTGAGCATGGCTGCTAAGGGAGCCAAAACCTAACATGACAGCCAATACTGCCATCATTTTCAATCTTAATCGCATGGTATTTTTGTTAGTAAATATTTTTTGATTTCGTTATTAGTGTTAATTATCTTAAACGCAAAGATAGGACTTCTTCTTGATAATCAGGCAACACACCCTATTCTTTTAATATTTTTTCACATTTTCTTCCGTTTTCTGCATAGAAAGTATTGTAAATATATTTGGCATTTTGCTCACTTATTCGTAACTTTGCAGACGAAAGTGAAGCGTCAATAACTAAACACGAAATATGATGATGAAACGTATGACATTGTTTGCTGCCTCGCTGGCAGTATCACTGGGCCTCTCGGCTCAGAAACCCGTGAAAGCCCCTGCTGGTGGCAAGGTGATTAGTAATGAACTGATTGGTATCTTCTTCGAGGATATCAGCATGAGTGCTGACGGTGGACTCTATGCGGAGCTCGTGCAAAACGGCTCGTTCGAGTACAGCCCTTCGGAGCGTGACGGCTGGGGCCCCGGCACTGCCTGGCGCACCATACGTCCCGGACACTCGCTCGGACACATTGAACCGCGCATGGACAGCCCCATCCACCCGAACAACCCCACTTACATGCGCCTCTACACCGAGCGTGCCAAGGAGTATTATGACTACAAGGGCTGGAAAGGCTTCGGCATCCAGAACGACGGCTACGACGGCATCAGCGTGAAGGCTGGCAAGCAGTATGACTTCTCTGCCTTCTTCCGTATTCCTGCCAACACCCAGCAGTCAGCAGCCAACACCCAAGTACGCATCGCCCTCGTGGAACCGCAGGGCTGGGGCAAGGACCCGAAGCTGCTGGCTGACGCTATGATTGACGTGACGGGAGGCAACTGGAAGAAATTCGAGGCTGTGCTCACACCTGACAGCACTTGTCAGAATGCTGTGCTGCAGATGCTCGTGCTGACCGTTGGCACACTCGATGTTGATATGGTGTCGCTCATGCCGCAGGAGACCTTCAAGGGACATGGCTTGCGTCCTGACTTGGCTCAGGCACTGGCCGACCTGCACCCGAAGTTTATGCGCTTCCCTGGCGGTTGCGTGGTACATGGCGGTGGCGACGGCTTCTGGGACACCTACCGCTGGAAGACAACCGTCGGTCCGAAGGAGCAGCGTCGTGGCTTGAAGAACACGTGGGGCTACCACCAGTCGATGGGACTTGGATACTATGAGTATTTCCAGTTCTGCGAGGACCTGCAGATGCAGCCTGTACCCATCCTGCCCTGTGGCGTCAGCTGTCAGGGTACCAATGGTGGTTGGGGCATGTGGCCTACTCAGGCACAGGATGTGGTGCCCATGAGTGAGATGGACGAGTGGGTACAGGAAGCGCTCGACCTCATTGAGTGGGCCAACGGTGATGTTACCACCAAGTGGGGACGTGTGCGTGCTGAGGCTGGTCACCCCGCTCCGTTTAACCTGAAATACTTAGGCATTGGCAACGAGGAGAAGATTTCGCCTGAGTTCTGCGAGCGCTTTAAGTATATGTATGAGAAGATTATGGCGGTACATCCTGAGATTGTCATCGTGGGCACCGCTGGCCCCGGCTCTCACCCGGGTAATCCCGACTTTGAGGAAGGCTGGAAACTGGCCGAGGAGCTGGGCATGCCCATCATTGATGAGCATTACTACGAGCCGAACGCCTACTTCGTCAGCAGCCGCCAGTATGACTACTACCCCCGCGATCGCAAGACGAAGGTCTATCTGGGTGAGTATGCTGCCAAGGATAAAAAGCTCATTGATGCTCTGGCCGAAGGTCTGTACCTGTTGCATGTCGAGCGCAATGGCGATGTGGTCTGCATGTCCAGCTATGCTCCGCTCTTTGCCCGTAAGACCAACACCAACTGGAATCCTGACCTGATTTATTTCGATAACGAGCGTCCGTTCCTTACCTGCAGCTACTACGTGCAGCAGCTCTTCGGACTCAGCAGCGGCGACCGCTACTATGGTGACTGTGTGACCATCGAGAATCCTGACTGTGCCGCCCGTTGGCAGGGACTGCCCGAAGGTCAGAACAGCGGTAACCTGCAGGATCAGTCGGTGGTGCTCAACACGAAGACCCGCAAGCTCTATGTGAAGCTCTGCAATGCGGGCAGCGAGGCCAAGACAGTGAAGGTAAACCTCAGACGTTTCGGCATCAAGAAGATGGCTACCAAAACCGTTTTGACAGGACAGCCCAACGATGAGAACAACTATGAGGCACAGCCCATCGTTCCGAAGCAGGAGACATTCAAGGCGAAGAAGAAGTTTACGATGGAGCTTGCTCCTTATTCGTTCGTTATGCTGGAATATACGCTGTAGGACTTAACAGCTGATAATAATAAATAAGGTGCCGAAATTCGGCACCTTATTTATTTGCTTTATCCTTCCTTTATTCTTTGCTTAAGCTCATCAGTAAATGGACAAGAGCGCGGCGACGCTGTGCCCAAGTGGGGTAGTCGGCTGCTCGGAGCGTGTGGACTTTGAAGCTGGGAGGCTGTGGGCCCCTGTTCATAAACTCCAGACGACTGGTGGTGAGGATGCATGGCTTAATCTTACCGTCGGCCAGCAGCTTGTCGGCAATGGCATCGACGCCGCCCATCTTGAACCAGCTCTCCATGGTGTCGCCGTTGCCGGGAACCAGTTGGATGAAGAGCGGAGCCGTGGGTGTCTCGGGCATGGGTGACACGTACCATGCCTCACCGCTGTTCAGGTCGTAACTTGTACGTCCGTGACGTATGTTACCCTGCGATGCGAAGTTGAATGGCGAATGGGGATTGTCGGCAATGCTGAACTTAAAGCCCTGGTCGGGTGAGAGGTACATGTTACTGGGGTCAGCAACGGGTGTGCCATCGACGAGGAAGCAGTATTTGAACGGATCGAAGAGGAACTCGTCAACCACGGTGCTCCATACGCCGTCGGAGTCACGCTGCATCTCAATGGGCTTCGGCAGGATGCCGCACACCAGCTTCACACTGTCTGCCTCGTCAGCCTTGAAGCGGAAGGTGATGCCCGTTTCGCCATACTCGGGTGAGACAATGGGACGCGGGAACAAGCGTGCCATGACGCCCGGCGTGAACTGCTGTTCGTTACCAGTAGCAGCAGGAGCAGGCTTTCCGTTCTTCATAGCAGCTTCAGCTGCTTCCTGATTGAAGAGCAGCGGCAGTGTCTTTGTGAGGAAATACTTGGCATTCATCCAGGTATGTCCGTACTTATCGGTAGTGAACTCCTTGACAGAACGTATGCCTTTCTTGTCAAGGAACTCCATGTAATCGCGAGCGTTGCCATAGAGGAAGTCATCGGTTCCTACACCCAGCCAGAAGAGGCGAATCTTCTTGTTGGTATTCTTTGCTTTGTCATAGACATCGGGAATGTCGGTCGAGGTGAACGAACTGTAGCTGCACAGGTAGGCGAACTTGTCGAGATTTGTCAGGCCATTGTAGAGTGCCTGGTTGCCGCCACGCGAGAAGCCACCGATGGCACGATGGTCGGCATCGTTGATGGTGCGGTAGTTGTCCTCGATGTAAGGCATGAGGTCGTTGATGAGGTCACGACTGAAGGGGTCGCCGCCAAAACCCATCATGGCTCCACCCCTTGGGGCTCCCTGTGCTCCACCAGTGGGAGGCATGGTGAAACCCGTGGGTGGTTGGGGAACGGTTCCCTGTGGTCTTCTGCCGGGGGGCATCATGCGGCCGCCCATCATCGGACGTGAGGTGGCCAGCTTTGTGGGGTTGCCATACGGCATGACCACAATCATCTCCTGCGCCTTGCCCTCAGCAATAAGGTTGTCGAGGATGTAGTTGACGCGTCCCACCTTATAATAAACTTCTTCCGTGTCGGTAGTTCCGCTGATGAGGTAGAACACGGGATAGCGCTTCTCCTGGTCGGGCCTGTAGCTGGGTGGCAGATAGACCACGGCGTGGTTAGTGGCTCCGATGCTGGTGGAGAAGTAGTGTATGTACTCAATGCGTCCGTGAGGCACGTTGCGGATGTCGTGAGGCAGGCCATTGGGCGATGTAATCTCCAGGAGGCTGTTCTTGAAACCCTCGTTGGGGAAATACTGCTCGCACATAGGGTCCATAGTGCTCACACCATCGACGATGAAGCAATAGGGATACATGTCGGGGGCAGCAGGACCGAGCGTGACGGTCCAGAGTCCGTTAGCATCGCGTGTCATGGGGTGACGTCCTGCAAACTGTACGTCAACCTGCACCTGTTTTGCAAAATCGTTTTTGTAGCGGAAGGTGACGGTGCCGTCAGGGTTGACGGTAGTTGCCTCCAGCCCCTCGGTAGGAGCGGGCACACCACGTGCGATGTTGAGGAAATGAACCATCTTCTGCAGGTTCTCCTCTGAGTACATTCCCATGCCGTGACCGCCCTCGGGCACCCAAGTAGCCTCGGTGAGCACACCGGCAGCCTTCAATACCTCGTAGAACTTCTTACCCTGACAGCAGGGAACGACGTTGTCCTTCTCTCCATGGAAGATGATGACGGGAGGATCGTTGCGGTCAACGTATGTAGTAGCGCTGAGGCTCAGGTATTTGTCAGGCTCCTTTGAGAGTTTCGACTCCAGCAGCACGTCCTCGGGCGAGTTGTCGCCCATCTGCATGTGGTCGCCGCAGTCCATAGCCGTCAGGTCAATGGGGCCCGACCAGTCGCAGGCTGCATTGACGGCGCTGGACTGATTGGTGAAGTTACCCACGTTACCTTCGAGGTCGATGGTGACTGAGCCCACTTTCGTCACACGCAGACCGTTGGTGGTTGCCGTGATGGAGGCTAGATGTCCTCCGCTGGAAAAACCGCTGGTTGCAACGAACGACGGGTCGAACTTATACTTCGCAGCTTCACCGCGCACGAAGCGTACCACAGCTTTGATGTCGTGAATCTGGGCAGGCCACTTGGCGTCCATGCTTGAACGGTGGTTGGGGCATACGACGGCATAGCCGGCATCAAGCAGTGCCTTGACAATGGTGCCAAGGTCGGCAGCGCCTTTACCGTTGTTGTTAAACCACGCGCTACCATAAATATGGATAACGACGGGGTAGGAAGCCTGTTCCTTTTTAGGCAAGTAGATGTCGCAGGTGTGATAAACCTTATCGTCACCAGCATAGTTCACGTCCTTCCACTGATGGGAAGTCTCCAAGTTTGCCTGTGGCATCTGGAATCCGCCGAAGCCACCGGCTGGCTGTGCCATTGCAACGATGGCCATGCACAGCATGAGTGTTGATAATAAGATTTTTTTCATAATAGTGTGTGTTGATTACCAATTCTGTATCATGTCAATAAACGGCTGGACGTCGTTCTGCAGACTCTCAGGATAGACAATGGCCAGCACCCTGACGTGGCGCGTGGCATCGCCCTCGCTGAAGCTCTTTTTCAGATAGAAGATGCGGCCGTCGGCCGTGTGTCCTGAGAAGATGCCCTTGCTCTCGGCCTTGTAGGTTACGTCGTCAATGAGTGCGGAAGCCGTCACGTAGCATTTCTTGACGGGGAAACTCTCGTTATCGACAGCCCAGGCACCAATGAGCGGCCAGTAGCACAAATCCACGTCCTTCCAGTTGCAGACCTTGACTGACGCAGGGACGTCAGCTACGAAACTGTCGGTGCGACGCATGAACTTCGGATAGCGGTATCCGCCGTCAGCCACTTCCCATTCTGCCTTTGCCAGCAGTTGTGCCAGCGTCTCCTCTGCCTGTACGACAGCGGTCTCTTCATCGCCCTTTGTCTCGTCGGAGGAACTCAAATGATGCCAGAGGAAATAGCCTCCGACAGCCAGTATGATACCTAAAAGTGAGCCCACGATGGCAGCTGCCCCGCAGCCTAAAAACCAGTGTCCTTTCTTCTCCATAGTGATAATAATTTGTATTCTGTGCACAAAGATAGATATTTTTTTGCACAAACGTTGCATTTAGTTCGCAGTTTTTTCGTAATTTTGCATTTGTAACCAAATAACCGACCTGAAATGAAGAGAATTATCAAGGTATTTATTGGCATCATGGTATGCTGTACGGCGCTGAATGCCACGGCGCAAAACCACAAGTTATGGTATGATAAGCCTGCACGTCACTGGCTCGACGCACTACCCGTCGGCAACAGTCACATGGGTGCGATGGTGTATGGCGGTACGGACACGGAGGAGATACAGCTGAACGAGGAAACGTTCTGGAGCGGTTCGCCCCACAACAATAATAGTCCGGAGGCAAAGCAGTATCTCCAGCAGGTGCGCGACTCCATCTTTGCGGGTAAAGAAGAAGCGGCTCACGCCATCATTGACCAGCATTTCTTCAAGGGACCGCACGGCATGCGCTACCTGCCATTGGGAAGCATGAAGCTGAAGCTGGGCCACACGGATGTTCAGAATTACCGTCGTGAGCTGAGTCTCCGCAACGCCCTTGCCACCACCTCTTATATATATAAAGGTGTAAAGTATGAGCGTACGGTGTTTGCCTCGCAGGCTGATAACGTCATCGTCGTTCGTCTGACGGCCAGCAAGAAAGGGGCATTGTCGTTCAACATAGGATTCGACAGCCAGCTACCCGCTCAGGTCTTTACCGTATCCAACCACGAAGGAGTAGGCTCTGTTAATGAACTGGCTGCCGTTGTGGACGGTGTGGAACAGGAAGGCATCAAGGCCGGACTGAAAGCCGAGGCACGCATATTGATTGAGGCTGACGGAAAGATAGAGCGTGGCGCCAGTTCGCTGATGGTGACTAATGCTACCACAGCAACGCTTTACATCACCGCTGCCACCAACTACGTCAACTACCACGACATCAGCGGCAATCCCGTGAAGAAGAACAACCAGATACTGGCTGGCATCAAGGGAATGTCGTATAAGAAGCTGCTGAACCGTCACTTGAAGAAGTATCAGGAGCAGTATGACCGCGTATCGCTGACCCTGACTAATACTCAGAATACTCTGATTCCCACTGACCAGCGCCTCGCCTCTTTCGATGGTACCGACCTTGACATGGTATCGCTGATGATGCAGTACGGACGCTACCTGCTGATCTCCTCGTCGCAGCCTGGCGGACAGCCCGCTAACCTGCAGGGCGTGTGGAACGACAAGCTGAATGCCCCGTGGGACTCGAAATACACCATCAACATCAATGCCGAGATGAACTACTGGCCGGCATTGGTAGCTAACCTCGCTGAGACGCAGATGCCGCTGTTCGACATGATCAAGGACCTGAGCGAGACGGGCGCCATCACAGCACAGGAGATGTACGGCTGTCGCGGCTGGATGGCTCACCACAATACCGACCTCTGGCGCATTGCCGGACCGGTGGACGGCACTACCTGGGGCATGTTCCCCACGGGTGGAGCATGGCTTACCACTCATCTCTGGCAACACTACCTGTTTACGGGCGACAAGGACTTCCTGCGCAAGTACTATCCCGTGATGAAGGGCGCTGCCGACTTCCTCATTGACTATATGCAGCCGATGGGTGAGTATTTGGTCACCGTTCCCACCGTATCGCCAGAGCATGGACCTATGGGAAAGCGTACTACTGTGACAGCAGGTTCAACAATGGACAATCAGATTGTGCGCGATGTGCTGAGTCAGACCATCAAGGCGGCTGAGGTACTCGGCATCAGCGATGCCTCACTCTCTACACTTCAGTCTGCACTCCAGAAGATTCCGCCGATGAAGGTAGGCAAGTACGGACAGCTGCAGGAGTGGATGATTGACGGTGATGACCCCAACGACCAGCACCGACACATCTCGCACCTCTACGGCCTGTACCCGTCAGACCAGATTTCGCCTTATCGCACGCCGGAGCTCTTTGCTGCTGCCGCTACCACGCTGAAGCAGCGCGGTGACATGGCTACGGGCTGGAGTCTCGGATGGAAGATCAACTTCTGGGCGCGCATGCATGATGGCGACCATGCGTACCAGATCATCAAGAACATGCTGACGCTGATACCTGACTCGGTGGAGTGGGGCGCTCATGGCGGCACTTACCCTAACCTGTTCGATGCTCATCCGCCGTTCCAGATTGACGGAAACTTCGGCTGCTGCGCAGGCATCTGCGAGATGTTGCTGCAGAGTCATGACGGTGCCATCGACCTGCTGCCTGCCCTGCCTTCGGCTTGGCCTACAGGTGAGGTAAAGGGCCTGCGTGCCCGTGGTGGGTTCTTTGTTGACATCAAATGGAAAGACGGCAAGCTGACGGAAGCCAAGATACGCTCCAGCATCGGCGGCCAGCTACGTGTGCGCTACGGTGAACGCATCATCTACGATGCCCCCACGAAACCTGGACAAGAGGTGAAGCTAAAAGGTTGAAGGTTGAGGGTTGAAGGTTAAAAAAAACACGGCCTACTAAATGTTTAGTAAGCCGTGTTTTTTAATGTTTAATCTTTAATGTTAGAAGTCCATGTGGTCGAGAGCATCGCTGAAGTCCTTGGGCTCGCGATTCTCTGCGGGATCATGGTACTCGTCGTTGTTCTTCTCGGGACGGGGACGGTGCTCGCCACGCTCGGGACGAGGACGACGCTCACCGCGCTCGGGACGGGGACGACGCTCGCCACGCTCGGGACGCTCACGGCGTGCGGGACGCTCCTGATAACCCTCGGGTTTCTCAACGAGCACACGGTGTGAGAGCTTGTACTTACCGGTCTTCGGGTCAATCTCCAGCAGCTTCACCTGGATGTGGTCGCCTTCCTTAATGCCTGCCTCTTCGACAGTCTCCAAACGCTTCCAGTCAATCTCGCTGATGTGGAGCAGACCGTCCTTGCCGGGCATAATCTCTACGAAGCAGCCGTAAGGCATGATGCTGCGAACGACACCGTCATAGACCTCGCCCACCTCAGGAATGGCAACGATAGCCTTAATCTTGGCGATGGCACCGTCGATGCTCTCCTTGTTAGGACCGCTCACCTGAATCTTACCTACGCCGTCAACCTCGTCGATGGTGATGGTAGCACCGGTGTCTTCCTGCATCTGCTGGATAATCTTACCACCAGGGCCAATGACAGCACCAATGAACTCCTTGGGTATCTCGAACTGCTCGATGCGCGGAACCTGCGGCTTCAGCTCAGGACGCGGCTCGGCAATGGTGTCGGTGATGCACTTCAGAATGTGCTCACGACCAGCCTTAGCCTGCATGAGGGCCTTCTCCAGAATCTCGAAGCTCAGACCGTCGCACTTGATATCCATCTGAGTAGCAGTCAGACCATCCTTTGTACCGGTGGTCTTGAAGTCCATGTCGCCCAGGTGATCCTCATCGCCGAGGATGTCACTCAGCACGGCATACTTGTCTTCGCCGGGGTTCTTAATCAGACCCATAGCGATACCGCTAACGGGCTTCTTCATGGGAACACCAGCGTCCATCAGTGCCAGCGTGCCGGCGCAGACGGTAGCCATTGATGAAGAACCGTTCGACTCCAGAATCTGGCTCACCAGACGTACGGTGTAGGGGAAGTCCTCGGGAATCTGACCCTTCAGACCGCGCCATGCCAGGTGTCCGTGACCAATCTCACGACGGCCTACGCCGCGCTGTGCCTTGGCCTCACCCGTGCAGAACGGGGGGAAGTTATAGTGGAGCAGGAAGCGCTGATAGCTCTTGTCGAGCACATCGTCAACCAGCTTCTCATCGAGTTTGGTACCCAGCGTACAGGTAGAGAGGCTCTGTGTCTCACCGCGGGTGAAGATAGAGCTTCCGTGAGGCATGGGCAGCGGAGAAACCTCGCACCAGATGGGACGGATCTCGTCAGTCTTACGACCATCGAGACGGATGCCCTCGTCGAGGATGCAACGGCGCATGGCGTCACGCTCTACGTCGTGGTAGTAGCGGTCCATCATGGCGTACTTCTCTTCCAGCTCGTCTTCCGTGAGGTCGCTGTGCTCAGCAGCATACTTCTCCTTGAAGTCAGTCAGAATCTTCTCGAAGGCTTCTGCACGAGCCTGCTTCTCGAGAGCCTGCTTGGTGATGTCGTAAGCGGGCTGGTAGAGTTCCTTGTTCATGCGCTCACGCAGTTCCTCGTCGTTCACCTCGTGGTCGTACTCGCGCTTCACGTCCTTGCCAAGCTCCTTGCTCAGCTCGGTCTGCAGTTCACACATGGGCTTGATGGCAGCCATAGCAGCCTTCAACGCACCAATCATGTCCTGCTCTGAAACTTCCTTCATCTCGCCTTCCACCATCATGATGTTCTCGGCAGAGGCACCAACCATGATGTCCATGTCGGCCTCCTTCATCTGCTCGAACGTGGGGTCGATGACATACTCACCGTTCACGCGAGCAACGCGAACCTCAGAGATGGGGCATTCGAAGGGGATATCTGAACATGCCAACGCTGCCGATGCTGCAAAACCTGCCAATGCATCGGGCTGATCGACGCCGTCGGCGCTGAGCAGCATTACGTTGACAAAAACTTCTGCGTGATAGTTTGACGGGAACAACGGACGGAGCACGCGGTCAACCAGACGGCTCGTCAGGATTTCGTTGTCACTGGCCTTGCCTTCGCGCTTGGTGAAACCGCCGGGGAAACGACCGGCTGCACTGTACTGTTCACGATAATCCACCTGCAAAGGCATGAAATCTGTTCCGGGAACTGCATCTTTTGCGGCACAAACAGTGGCGAGAAGAACGGTGTTGTTCATGCGGAGAACAACGCTTCCGTCGGCCTGCTTTGCCACTTTCCCGGTCTCAATTGTGATGGTTCTTCCATCGGGCAATTGAATACTCTTTGTAATTACATTCATCTTGTTTTAAACATCTAAAAATAAAAAATCGTGCAAAGATACTACATTTATCGTGAATAAACGAAGAATCTTGCACGATTTTTAGTTTTTTATGAAATAAAGCTGTCGGTTATTTGATTTTCCATACATTCAACACGATGCCCTGGAACTGCGTCGAGAAGTCGGGGGAGCAGATGAAAAGGGCATTGTTCAACCACGCATAGCGGCTGTCCTTGGGTGCCTCAAACTGCGGGGCGGCCTTGAAGTAGAACGACTGCTGGCCATTCTCGTCGGGGCCTTGGAAGATGATGCCGCGATTGCGGATGTGGATATACACGCCGTCGTCGGTCTTGATGCTGTAGATGGCCTCCAACGTAGAGCGCTGACCGTCGGCCAGCTGATAGTCTGCGCCTCCGTTGAGGATAGTACCTTTCAGCAGCGGCCCTTCAAACGTGCCGCCCGTGATGGGGATGACCGTTCGGCGTCCCTGTGGCGTGTCGCCTACGGTGTAGGCTTGCCCCAGTGTCACTTTGAGTTGCATGACGAATGTTGTCTCCGGACCTGCAGGATAGGTCTCCGGTGTTGTTTGTGCTGTGAGTGTCAGTGTGGCCAGGCACAGCAGGATAGTTGATAAAAGCGCTTTTTTCATATCAGTTGTTATTAATCTTCTGTCCGCAAAGATAGGTAAGTTTTTTGAAACAACCAAACTTTCGTTCGAGAAAGCAAAAAAAATGCCTTTTCTTTTGGTTTTTGCCCAGTTAATTGTACCTTTGCCAGCAGAAACGAAGGAAGTAGTATGGAAAAGACAATCAGAGTGGGCATGGGCTACGACGTCCATCGCCTGGTGGAAGGAAGAGAGTTGTGGATGGGCGGCATCAAGATTGACTATGAGCTGGGCCTGTTGGGACACAGCGATGCCGACGTGCTGATACATGCCATTTGCGACGCCATTCTGGGCGCAGCCAACATGCGTGACATCGGCTATCATTGGCCGGACACCAGCGACGACACGCTGGACATGGACAGCAAGGTGATTCTGCGCCGTACCATTGAGCTCATTGCCACGAAGGGTTACCGACTGGTGAACATTGACGCGACGATTTGTGCCGAGCGGCCGAAGATGAACCCGCATATTCCCCAGATGCAGGCATGTATGGCCGAGGTCATTGGTACTGACCCTGACAACATTTCCATCAAGGCAACGACGACGGAGCGTCTGGGCTTCACAGGCCGCATGGAGGGCATTTCCGCCTATGCCGTTGCGCTGATAGAGCGGTAGTGGGAGATTAACGTGTAGAATCGGCTCCCTTACTTGATCCGCGGCTGGTCAACAGTCCGTATTCCCGTTTCTTGGCAGCAATCCGTGAGTCGCCTTTTATCTGCTCTACGTTCAGCTTGGCAAAGTTGTTTCCGTCCGACATGGCCGGCGAAACCACGAAGCACTTGTCGCCTTCACTGAGAATGTAGATGTCATCTACCCAAGTAGAAAGACTGGCATTGTGAGCAAGAATGACAATGTGGTCACCCATGCTCTCCACTTTGATGTCGTAGTGGCATCTCTTGTCGCCAGCTATTGACACGGCCTCACCACCGGAGGAGTCGATGACAATAAGGGTTTTGTACGACTGGTTACTGGAATAGGTACATTCCATAACGATTTCCTGCGACATGGCAAAAGTGACAGAAAGGAAAGCCATGACAAATACAAGCAGCATCTTTTTCATAGAGTCATGTTTTTAGTTTGATAATATGGATGTGCAAATATACGAATTTATTTTGAAACACGTGATAAAAATGCAAAAAAATGCCGCTACTCATCAACGAGCGGCGACATTCAAGCCTATGTTTAACTAAAAATCCTATTTTTCAAAAGAACTGGCTTTTCAGCCAGGGGCCTTTGTCGTTTTACCGACTCAGGAATATCAATAACTAATACTAACTCTCAAAAGAAAAGAAAGTTATGGGAGCCTCACGGCGACCACTGTTATCCTTAACACATTTAAAACTTTCTTCTTACCAATAACTAAAAACCTAAAACTATAAATATTACTACTAACCTAAAACAATCTATTAACTTTTGACGATGCAAAGGTACGATGATTTTTCATTCCCTCCAACAAATTTAGGCCAAAAACGAGGAAAAACGCCTCATTCTTGACCTAAATCAATGTTTTGTGTGCGCGAACAGCGCAATATTTACTTAAACAGGTCTTTGATTCCGTCCATGTCGAACGCCAATGAGAAACGCAGGGTTTGGTCGAGCGGATTACTCTTGGCGGTGGAGATAACATAGCCCACATCAAGCGAAAAGACGTTCATGCGGAAGCCGCCACCCACGGTGAAGTATTTACGGTTTCCCTTGTTCTCAGATTCATGGTGATAACCTGCACGCAGCGAGAACTGGTCGTGATAGACGTACTCGGCACCCACGCTCCACTGAATCTCCTGAAGCTCCTCCTTGAAACCGCCGGGGGCATCGGTGAAGCTCTTGAATATTCCCGAGATGGAGCCTACGTCGCTGTATTCCTCGATGACACGCTGCTGGTAGGAGGCGTTGTCCTCGCCTTCCTCCTGCTTGGGCACGGTGGGTACGAGCAGTTTATTGGCATCGGCAGCGATAGAGAAACGGTTGTACTCATCGATGGGAATCATCAGCGAGGCACCCAGACGCATATTGGCGGGCAGGAACTGTGAACGGTCATCGCCAAAGTAGGAAATCTTACTACCGATGTTGCTGAAGTTCAAGCCTAAGCCCAGCTGACATTCGCGCTCGCCCATGACGAAGTAGTTGTTGTAGTACATGGCCAGGTCAGCAGCGAAGGCTGAAGCGGGCGATGCGTCCTCAGTATAGTCGTAGCGCAGGTCGCTATAGATCCAGCGTATACCGGCGGCCAGTGAGAAGTGGTCGCTGAGCATCAGTGAGTAGGCTGCATCGAGCGAAAGCTCGTAGGGCTTGACTGTCATGGCGTTGTCGTCGAGCGATGTCATCACTTCGCCCAAGGAGAAGTAGCGCAGGGAGCCGCTGACGGCAGAGTAGTCTCCAATGCGATAGTAGCCTGCCACGTAAGCAAGATCGATGTCGCTGACCAACTTGCGCAACCACGGGGTGTAGTTGAGCGAGATACCTGCACGACTGATGCAGAAGGGATACTTTGCCGGGTTCCAATACTGTGAGTTGACGTCGGGGTCAGTGGCAGCACCTACATCACCCATACCGGCGGAACGGGCATCGGGAGCAATGGTCTGCGATATGACTGCATGTTCCACTGCATTGAACTCGTTGACCTTATCTTGCGCAGCTGCTGTCATTGACAGGAGCAGACAAGCCCAAATGACTATAATCTTATTTGTCTTCATCATCTTCTAAAACGTTGCAGAAGGCTATTTATTGCTTATGACTATCAGTTTCTTTGTTTTAGAGGCGTAGCTGGAGCCGTTGCTGCTGATGCGTACGCGGTAGAGATAGACACCGGTAGAAACGCGGCTGCCGCCACCAGACGTCAGGTCCCAGTCAATCATGTAGGTGTTATCGGTAGGAACGCCTGTCTCGGAATGTTGCCACAGATGACGGCCGGACATATCGAAGATATCGAGGATAACATCCATCTCACTACCCGTGCGGTCGTGGATGATACGGAACGACGTGGTGGTCTCGGCGGGATTACGTGTACACTCGACGTCGAAGAAGACGGGCTCGAGCGATTCTACCACCTCGAAGCTCAGCTCTTTGGTTGTGGAATTGTTTTGGGTGTCCCACACGCGGAACTGTAGCTTGTGCTTGCCAGCCGTCAGCGTGGGGATGCTGAAGCCTACCATTCCCTCGGTGTAACTGCCGAAGTCGTAGCTGAAATAGTCGTTCAGGACGTAGGTCTGAGACGTCATTCCGTCGATGATGAGCTGGATGTCATGGCCGATGCCATTGCCTGTGGCGTTGATGCCGTTGTCGTCGCTGATGCGTGCTACGAAGTAGGGTGTCAGATTCACCTTGTCGCCATTGGTGAAGTCCTCGGAGTTGAGGAAACAATAGACATCCGGTCCGATGGTGTCGCGTTGTGCCGTCGTTGCACCGCCCAGCACGAAGTGTTTGCAGAGTCCGTTGGCAATGGCCGAGCGGCTGTCATCGATGGCATAGAGGTTGATGAGGCCGGTGCCGTCGCTGTAGCTGATGTCCTGTGGGACGGTGAAGCGGAAGGCGAACTGTCCCATCTGCACGCTGTCGGTCCCGTGGAAGATAACCTTCGTACGGTCTCTATAGACGAAGGGCTCTTCGGCACCCTCTTTGCTGGTGTCGTTCAGGCGGCAGGTAATTGTTTCCTCGGCATCACGGACGGTAGCTGTGACGGTACCATTGTAGGAGGACTGTCTCACACCGTTCTGCTCAATATGTCCACGCACGGTGACCGTTGTGCCAGAGCGCAGCACAAGGGGGTCGCCTTCTTTGACGCTGGCGCCGTTGATGTCATCAACCACAGCCTGGAGCGTGGGGTAGGCCAGGTGCAGGGCAGGGTCGCCCAGCAAGGTGTATTGCAGTTTGTTCGTGGTAAGATCTTGCGATGTGATAATCAGAGAGTTCTTGGTCAGTCGTACGGCTTCGCCCGTCGCAACGCCTGATAGTGCCTGACGCATGAATGCCAGGTTCATCATCCTGTTATAGGATGAATATACCGTACGTGTCGTACCGTAGAAGGAGACGGCGCCGCCCCGTTTGTTGAGCACTGCTGTCTCACCGATATTGTCTTCCTGGCCGTCGAAGGGCATGATGTCGCACGATGCCGTTACCCAAAGGGGCAGACGGGTGGAGACGGCTTCGCTAAAGTCGTTCAGTTGCATCACCAACTCGTGCGAGAAACTGTAGGCAGCACCATGACCGCAGTAGTTCATGATGAGTGCGCCGCTTTGCATCTGCTGCTTGATGAGGCGCGTCACGTCAGGGTAGGAGTTGCCCGTAGCAGAGGTGACACGTTCGTAGGCATCCCACATGATACGCTTGACCTGGTATTCGGGGTGTAGCTGTTCCACCAGTCGGGCTACGGCATCGGCATCTTGCATATGCAGGTTGTTGTTGCCGTCGTCGCCCATCATGCAGATTTCGTTCTGCCACGAACCGGCGTAGGTGTTGTTGGCGTAGGAGATGACCTTATCTACCATAATCTTGGCTTCTGCCTCAGTGCGGACAGGGAAACGACCCACAGCCACGTCAGAACGGTCGCTGCTGAGCAGGTTGCCGCCTTCTCCGTCGTCGAGCAGGCAGAAGTAGTCGTCGGTCACGTAACTGTCGGTATTGCTGAAAGAGTTTTCGCTCTCATAGCAGAGTAGGAAGTCGCTGGGGGTAGTGCTGCTCCAATCGGGAGACAGCATACGGTTGTCCCACGCCCCGTCGCCGAACAGCAATAGATAGCGTGGCATGTCAGCCTCGCTTGCTGCCCGTTCGTAGAGCATGCGCAGGTAGCGCCGATAGGCATTGGCATCGGGTGTGCCGCTGGAGAACTCGTTATAGAGCTCGTCGGCAGTCAGCAGACGTACGCGCAGACCGTCCTTTTCCTCGTGGAAGGTTTTGAGTCGCTCTGCCTGCTTCTGCAACTTTTTGGATTCGGGAATGATGATGACCATGTCCGTTGCCTCGTCGCCATGCAGGTTCTGATTGGTGACGGTCCCCACAAACTCAGGTGTGCCTGCCTTTATCGATTGTAGCGTAGGAGCGGATGTGGCTCCGTCGGCATGAATGGCGATATAGTCGAGTCGCATGATGCCGCCGCCTGTCTGCTGAATGCGGATGGTGTTTGTCGTTGAGAGGTTGGACACCTTAAAAATTGATTTCGTTTGGCTGGCGTGGTTGTATGTAGAGCTGGCGCCAATACTGAGGGTTCCCACTGTCTCACCGTTGACGCTGACCGTAGCCGTTGAACTTTTGTTGCTGTCGTAGGCCGTCAGCACGATGGTAACGGTTCCCCCGCCAGCTGCCGCCGATGCAAGCGTATAGTCACGGGCTTGACCGATGGTGAAAGTGTACGCGTCATAGAGGTTACGGCCACCGTGATACCAGGCGTAGTCGTCCACCTCATAGAGCGTGTTGGCGAGTTCGCCCGTGCTGAGGTAATGGTTCATCAGCTCCTGTTCGGACTGCGTAGCCGCTTCGCCGTCGCTCTCGGTGAGAAAATAGTAGCCGTACTGCGAATAGGGGTTGCGGATGCGGTCTTTGCCGTTCCACGACACCGGGCCTTGTGCCCAGAACAGCCGTTGGCCGTTAGTCGTGCAGAGAGGCACTTCCTTCAGGTCGTCCGTCTCATCAATGTAGCTCGCATATAGCTTCTCAGGTTGCATGGCGCCGCCATAACCATATACGCGCACATTGTTTATATTAGAGAAACCGGCACGCTGTATCAAGTCGTTTGTCAGTTGATAGACGCCTGTTGACGGTACACGTATCTTTGCCCACTTACCAGTGGCAAGCACCGATGACGTTGCAGCAGAGCGTGTGGTCTCCCAAGGGGCGAGACGGGGGGCTCGCTGTCCGTTTCTGGCTGTTGCCTGTACCTTCAGTTGGAAACTGACCAGTTTCTGGTATTTTCCTTCGCGCCAAACCAATGGAATAAGAGAAACTTCGAGTGTTGCCTGCTTGCGTGAGATGCTGATTTGCTGCACCACATCAGGCAAGGCGGGCAACGGAGCACCGCTAATTTGTTCGTAACGGCGTACATCGTCTGCCGACATCGCCATGAACTCCGGGTACTCAATGCTGACGGTATAGATGCTGTCGGAATAATGCTGTCCTAAGGGTCGTGCGTAAGTGAATACGGGCAATAGGGAGTCAATCTTAACCTCCTGGGCGGTCAAGTTGAAATACTCCTGTGCGTTTGTTGTCATCAGACATGACAGCAGGAGTATCACGCTTCCTATCAGTCGTTTTATGCTCACTTACAATTAAATTCCAGCACCTTGCGGTCTTCAAGCCATCCTTCAAGATGGTCGTCGATGTGTACCGGTCCTACGCCTACAGGTGTTCCCGTGTAGAGCAGGTCTCCCGTCTTCAGGGTAAAGAACTTCGAGATGTAGCTTACCAGTTCATCCACCTTGTAGAGCATGTCGCTCGTACAGCCTTCCTGCACGGTCTTGCCGTTGATGTCAAGGTGGAAGTGGATGGCCTGTATGTCACGGAACTTCTCCTTGTCAACCCACTCACCGATGACGGCAGAACCGTCAAAGCCTTTGCAGATCTCCCACGGCAGGCCCTTGTCGCGTGCCTCACGCTGCCAGTCGCGTGCCGTGAAGTCGATACCCACGGTCACGGCATCGTAATAGCGATAGGCGAAACGCTCGGGAATGCTCTTCCCTAATCGGCTGATGCGTACCACCAGCTCGGTCTCGTAATCCACCTGATGACTCCAGTCCGGGATGAAGAACGGCTTCCGGTCCTTCAGCAGTGATGAGTCGGCCTTGGTGAAAATGACGGGCTGCTCTGGTTTATATAACGCTCCGTCGAGCTCTTTATTGTGTTGGGCGTAATTCATGCCCACTGCGAATATCTTCATAGTCTTAAAAAAACAGGCACCGCCTTGTGAGACGATGCCTGCTTCCTATGTTATTGATTACTTACTCTGCAACGAGCGTGAAGCGCTTGAAAGCAACAATCTTCAGCTCCTTGTTCTGCTGGGCGAGCCACTGTGTAACAGTCTGCTTGTCGCCGTCGCCGAACTGGAACTCCTGGTCAACCAGGCAGCTCTCCTTCTTGAACTTCTCAACACGACCCTTGGCAATACCCTCAATCATGGGCATCTTCAGCTGAGCCTCACCCTCGGGCTTAGCCTCAGCAATGATTTTACGAGCCTCGTCAGCCTGTTCCTGAGTGAGCCAGCCCTTTGACATGTTGCTCTCAATGTGGTCTTCAGAGTCAACGAGGTTGGGGTTGATACCAGCCTTCTTAATCTTCATGTCCACATACTTCTGAACCTGCTCCAGCTTGGTCTTCTCAACGGCTGTGCGATACTCCTCGTCCAGAATCTTCGGGTCGATGCTCTCTGCGTCCAAAGCAACGGGCTTCATAGCAGCTACCTGCATAGCCAGCTTGTGACCTACCTCAGGAGCAGCGATGTTGGTCTGTACCATAGTAGCCAGTGTATGCTTGCCCATGTGGTCATAAACCTCGATGTTGTCGCCTTCGAGAACGTTGTAACCGTCCAGCTCCATCTTCTCACCGGTGATACCTGAACGCTGTGTTACAGCGTCCTGAACCTTCTGGCCATCAGCCAGAACCAGCTCCTTCACAGCCTCGATGTCCTTCGCCTTGGCTGCGATGGCAGCGTCGAGGATGCTCTGTGTCAGTGCAATGAAGTCTGCACCGTTAGCAACGAAGTCGGTTTCACACTTCAGGGCGATGGTGGCAGCAAAGCCGTCAACAGCCTTTACGAGAACACAACCGTTAGATGTCTCACGGTCGCTGCGTTTAGCAGCGATGGCAAGGCCACGCTCACGCAGCAGCTCCTTTGCCTTGTCGAAGTCGCCCTCAGCCTCGGTCAGAGCCTTCTTTACGTCAGCCAGACCAGCGCCGGTCATAGCGCGAAGCTTCTTGATATCGTCAATTGAAATTGCCATTTTAATTTACAATTTTAAAATTTACCATTTACAATTTAAATGTTCCGAGCGGCAGCAAATTATTCACTTTTCACTCTTCACTTTTCACTTATTCAGCGGCGGGAGCCTTTTCTTCTGCAGGAGCAGCAGCCTCCTCAGCTACGGGAGCTTCGGCGGGAGCCTCTTCCTTGCGGGGCTTACGGGTGCGCTTGGGCTTTACCTCTTCAGCCTCGGCCTCAGCCTGTGCGTCGGCAGCCTTCTCGTCGGCCTTCTCAGCCTTGCGCTCCTCCAGACCCTCGTTGATGGCGGCACAGCAAGCGTTGAGGATTACCTCTACGCTGTCCTTAGCGTCATCGTTGGCAGGGATGATGAAGTCAATGTTCTTGGGGTCGCTGTTGGTGTCAACAATACCGAATACGGGAATACCCAGACGGTTTGCCTCGCGTACAGCGATGTTCTCCTTCATTACGTCAACCACGAACAGGGCGCTGGGCAGACGAGTCAGGTCAGCGATAGAACCGAGGTTCTTCTCCAGCTTGGCACGCTGACGGGTAATCTGCAGCAGCTCACGCTTTGAGAGGTTTCCGAACGTACCGTCCTGCATCAGCTTGTCGATGTTCGCCATTTTCTTGACCGCCTTGCGGATAGTCGGGAAGTTGGTAAGCATACCGCCCGGCCAGCGCTCGATAACGTAAGGCATGTTTACGCTGGTAGCTTTCTCAGCGATCACTTCCTTAGCTTGTTTTTTAGTAGCGACGAACAGGATCTTCTTGCCACTCTTGGCAATCTGCTTCAGAGCCTCGGCAGCAGTATCAATCTTTACTACTGTCTTGTGCAGGTCGATGATGTGAATACCGTTACGCTCGGTATAGATGTAGGGAGCCATTGCGGGGTTCCACTTGCGTGTGAGGTGACCGAAGTGACATCCGGCCTCCAGCAACATATCAAAATTTGTTCTTGACATTTTCTTAAATGTTTAAATTGTTGTTTACTTTCTTTTTAATCTTTTTGTTAGATCAACCCATGGGTAGTCTAGTTGTACTAGTAGCACTAGCAGTACTAGCCAGAGTCCCACCGGTTTAGATGCTAAACGTTGTCCAGTGATATTAACGCTTACTGAACTGGAAGCGACGACGAGCCTTCGGCTGCCCCGGCTTCTTACGCTCAACCTCACGGGCATCACGTGTCAGGAATCCGTGGTTCTTCAGGTTCTTCTTGTCCTCTGCATTAACCTTCACGAGAGCGCGGGCAATAGCAAGACGCAGAGCCTGGCTCTGGCCGGTAAAGCCACCACCGTCGAGGTTTGCCTTGATGTCATATTTCTCAGCAACTTCCAGCAGGGCGAGCGGCTGCTTTACCACATACTGCAGAATGGCTGAGGGGAAATATTCGGTTAAGTCCTTCTTATTGATCGTAATCTTACCTGTACCTTCTGTCAGATAGACGCGAGCTACTGAGCTCTTACGACGACCGATTGCATTAATCATTTCCATCTTACCTTATTTATTTATACTGGTTAATATCAATTGCTTTGGGCTTCTGAGCCTCGTGCTTGTGCTCAGTGCCTTCGTAAATGTAGAGGTTGTTCAGCAGGCTGCGACCGAGGGGGCCTTTGGGCAGCATGCCCTTAACAGCGTGACGGATGATGCGCTCGGTGCCAAAGGGCTTCTTGCGGAGCTCTGCCGGCGTGTTGAAGCGCTGTCCACCGGGATAGCCTGTGTAGCGGGTGTAAACCTTGTCGGTCTCTTTCTTACCAGTGAAGACAACCTTCTGGGCGTTGATGATAATGACGTTGTCGCCACAATCCACGTGGGGTGTGAAGTTGGGCTTGTACTTTCCGCGAATCAGCTTCGCTACTTTCGAAGCGAGACGACCAACAACCTGGTCTGTGGCATCAATAACCACCCACTCCTTCTTAGCAGTTTCCTTATTGGCGGAAACGGTCTTGTAACTTAAAGTGTTCATTTTTACTTAATAATTTTACTACTAAAAAACATTGTTTATATTATATGCGCACAAAAACAACCCGCAGAGGTCTAACTCCCTGCATGGTAGTCTAACGATACGCTTAGCGGACTTTCACCGCCCTTGAACCAGTGATTCACAAACCGTTATGCCCGGCCAAAGACACCACTATTTACACACTTGTCCTGTGGGGATTCTAAGACTCTCCCCTTGAAATCGGACTGCAAAGGTACGAATATTAAGTGAAAAGCGAAAGGTGCGAAGTGATAAGATGGACATATTTATGATTATTTAACACAACTGCTGCCACATTTATTTTGCCGTATCTTCAAATTGTGCTACCTTTGCACCCGTTTTTATATAGACATTATTAATAATAGAGAAAGCAAATGGATAAAGTAAGTTATGCCCTGGGTCTGGGCATCGGCCATCAGCTGGCCCAGATGGGTGCACAAGACCTGAATATCGATGATTTTGCAGCTGCCATCAAGGATGTGCTGGCAGGTAATGAGTTGAAGGTGTCGAACCGTGACGCGCAACAGATAGTCCAGAACTATTTTGCTGCTCAAGAGGAGAAGCTGAACAAGGAACGTGCTGAGCAAGGTAAGACGCACAAGGAGGCTGGCGAGAAGTATCTGGCCGAGAATGCCAAGAAAGAGGGTGTTGTGACGTTGCCCAGCGGTTTGCAGTATAAGGTGCTGCAGGAAGGTAACGGCAAAAAGCCGAGTGCCAAGGACAGCGTGAAGTGCCACTATGAAGGTTTCCTTATTGACGGAACGGTGTTCGATTCCAGCGTGCAGCGCGGTGAGCCTGCCGTCTTTGGCTTGCAGCAGGTCATTGCCGGATGGACGGAAGGTCTGCAGTTGATGCAGGAGGGTGCCAAGTACCGCTTCTTTATTCCTTACCGTCTGGCTTACGGTGAGGGTGGTGCCGGAGCATCTATTCCTCCTTATGCCGCACTGATTTTTGATGTGGAACTCATCAAGGTGATGTAATATCAGACATTAAAACATTAAACATTAAATTATAAACAATGAAAAAGTTAACTTTTGTAGCCGCTATGGCTATCGCCGCAGTTGCATTCACATCATGCGGCAACGGCACTCCCAAGGCCGATTTGAAGAATGATGTTGATACCTTGAGCTATGCACTGGGTATGTCTCAGACGCAGGGTCTGAAAGAGTATCTGGTAAGCACACTGGGTGTTGACACTGCTTACATGGACGACTTCGTAAAGGGTATGAATGAAGGTGCCAATGCTGGTGACGACAAGAGAAAGGTTGCCTACTATGCAGGTATCCAGATTGGTCAGCAGATTTCTAACCAGATGATGAAGGGTATTAACCATCAGCTGTTTGGCAACGACTCTACACAGACCATTTCCCTCAAGAACTTCATGGCAGGTTTCATCACTGCTACCACAGGTAAGGTTGGCCTGATGACCATTGAGCAGGCTCAGGAGACAGCTACCACCAAGATGCAGGAGATCAGAAGCAAGGCCGTTGAGAAGGAGTTTGGTGCTAACAAGAAGGCTGGTGAGGAGTTCCTTGCCGCCAATGCTAAGAAGGAAGGCGTGAAGGTTCTTCCCGTTGTCGTTGAGCAGCCCGACGGAAAGAAGATCAACTCTTTCGTACAGTACAAGGTTATCAAGGAAGGTTCTGGTGCCATTCCTGCCGATACCTCACTGGTGAAGGTACACTACGAGGGTAAGCTGATTGACGGTACCGTATTCGACAGCTCTCTGCAGCGCAATCAGGCCGCCGAGATGTATGCAAACCGCGTCATCAAGGGTTGGACGGAGATTCTTACCCACATGCCTGTTGGTTCTGAGTGGGAGGTTTACATTCCCCAGGAGCTTGCTTATGGCGAGCGTGAGACAGGTCAGATCAAGCCTTTCTCTGCTCTGATTTTCAAGATTCAGTTGCTTGAGATAAAGAATAAGAAGTAATGAGACATTCATTTTTCACATGGGCACTCATCCTCATGATGGGTGCCTCTTTTCATTCTGTCAGTGCACAGAACGTTGAGTTAAGCCGCAGCGACTCTGTTAGTTATGCGGCAGGTATGAACTGCACCATCGGGTTGATGCCCTATCTGAGCCGTCAGGCAGGAGTCGATACCACCAAGATGGACGACTTTATCCGTGGCTTCCAGGAGTTCCTGAAGCATACCGACGATGCTCAGTTTAAGACTTACGCAGCCGGACTGGACGTTGCTTCTCAGGTTAGCAGCCGCATGCTGCCCGACGTGCAGAACCGTTTTAAGGGAACACAGGACGTCATCAATACCGAGATGTTCTACAAAGGATTCCTGGACGCACTGCATAACGACACCACCATCTTCAAGACTATTGACGGAGCCGGTGCCTTTTACCAGGCAACGCTGGCCGAGGACATTGAGCTGAAAAACGAGCGTCTGTACGGACCGAACCGTGACGCAGGCCGTGCTTTCTTGGCTGAGAATGCCAAGGATACCTCTGTGGTGGTTCTGCCCAGTGGCCTGCAGTACAAGGTTCTGAAGGCCGGTACCGGTGACATTCCCAAGGCTACAGAGACAGTCAAGGTGAAGTATGAAGGTCGTCTGGTTGACGGCACCGTCTTCGATGCCTCTTCACGTCACGGCGACCAGCCGGTGTCTTTCCGTGCCAATCAGGTCATCAAGGGTTGGACTGAGGCGCTGACACTGATGCCTGTCGGCAGTAAGTGGACACTTTACATCCCCTATGAGCTGGCCTACGGTGAGAGGGAACAGGGACAGATCAAACCTTTCTCTGCTCTGATTTTCGATGTGGAGCTGATTGACATTGAAGGTCGTACACCTGCTGTCACCACTCCCGTCGTGAAGAAAGAAGTGAAAAAACCGGTCAAAAAGCCTGCCAAGAAGAAGCGTAAGTAAACTTTTGTTACGAAAATCGCAAATTTTCGCGCAAAATGTTGCATGTTTCATCAATTTTGCTTACTTTTGCTTCCGCTAAGAACAAATTAGTATGGACAAAATTGATAATCTTGACAAAAAGATACTGAGCATTCTCTCCAAGAATGCACGTATCCCCTTCAAGGATGTCGCCGCCGAGTGCAATGTCTCACGTGCAGCCATCCACCAACGCGTACAGCACCTCATCGAGGGTGATGTTATCATGGGCAGCGGATTCGACGTGAATCCCAAGAGCCTGGGTTATTCCACTTGTACCTATGTGGGCATTACCCTCGAGCGAGGTAGCATGTATCGCAATGTAGTAGAGCGTCTTCAGCACATTCCCGAAGTTGTGGAGTGCCACTTTACTACAGGCCCCTACACCATGATGGTCAAACTTTATGCCCGCGACAACGAACAGCTCATGGAGCTGCTCAACGGACAGTTGCAGGACATCCCCGGCGTGGTGGCTACCGAGACGCTGATCTCGCTCGAGCAGAGCATCAAGCGTGAAATCCCCGTACAAATAGATTAGTTATGAGCAATAGGTTTGACTGGCAGTCGCAGCTGTCGGGCGTCTATGCGACGTTCCCAGAGGCTCAGCGCAAGCCCGTTATTGGTATCACGGGCAATTATGCCGAGCCCGACTGCAAGCTGGGTGAGGCTTATTACAAGTCGGTGTTGCGGGCAGGCGGTGTGCCGGTCATCATCCCTCCGCTCAGCGATACCGATGCCATCCTCAATACGTTGGAGCACATCGACGGTCTGCTGCTCAGTGGTGGTGCCGACTACAACCCCCTCTACTGTGGCGAGGAGCCGCAGCCAGGGTTAGGTGGCATCAATACCGAGCGCGATATGCCTGAACTGATGCTGACCCAGCTGGCCTATAACCGTCAGATACCCATGCTTGGCATCTGTCGCGGTATCCAGACGCTGGCGATGGCACTCGGTGGCCACGTAAGGCAGAGCCTCCCCCTCACCCCCTCCGAAGGGAGGGGGAATCTCAAGCATTCGCAGGATGCGCGTCGCTCCGAGCCCACCCATAGCGTCACCATAGACCCCGAGTCCACATTATATAATATATATAAGGAGGTTTTGCACCCCCTCTCTTCGGAGGGGGATAGGGGGAGGCTCCTCTATGTCAACTCTTTCCACCATCAGGCTGTCGATGACCCGGGACAGCGTTTCCGTGTCACCGCCACAGCTCCTGATGGCGTCATTGAGGCTATGGAGAGTCGCGAGTTCAAGAGCATCATAGGTGTGCAGTGGCATCCCGAGTGCTTGGACGAAGGCCTGCCGCTGTTCCAGTGGCTCGTCCGTCAGGCAGCTCATTACCGTGAAGCCTGCCAGCTCCACCAGCGCGTGCTCACCCTCGATACCCATTGCGACACGCCCATGCTTTTCTCGCAAGGTATCGACTTCGGCAGTCGCGACCCTCGCATCCTTGTCGATTTGCACAAGATGACAGAAGGTCATCAGGATGCCACCATCATGGTGGCCTACCTGCCACAGCCCAAGATTGGCGAAACCTTCTCGTCGTTGGTCCATAATCCCTCAGCCGACAGCCCTCAGCCGTCAGCCATCACCCCCACGGAGTATGCCGACCTCATCTTTGACAAGATAGAAGCCATTGTTGACGAGCATAAGGACTATCTGAGTATTGCACGTACTCCTGCCGACCTCTATAAGGACAAGCGTGACGGGCGCAAGAGCATCATGCTGGGTATAGAGAACGGTCTGGCGCTCAACGGCAGCCTGCAGACGCTGCGCCATTTCGCCCAGCGTGGCATCGTCTATATGACGCTTTGCCACAACGGTGACAATGACATCTGTGACTCTGCCCGAGGCTGTAACACGCATGGCGGCGTGTCGCTCTTCGGCGAACAGGTTATCCGTGAGATGAACCGTCTGGGCATCATGGTCGATTTGAGTCATGCAGGCGAAAAGAGCTTCTACGATGCGCTCGACATCAGCGGGCAGCCTATCGTCTGTTCGCACAGCAGCTGTCGTGCGTTGCGCGACCATCCTCGCAACCTTACCGACGAGCAGATGCGTGCCCTTGCCGCTGCAGGCGGTGTAATGCAGGTGACGCTCTATCCCGGCTTCCTCCGCAAGGAGGGCGAGGCAACTGTCCTCGATGCCATGCAGCATTTGGAGCATGCCATCCAGGTGATGGGTATTGACCATGTAGGTTTGGGAACCGATTTTGACGGCGACGGCGGCATACGCGGCCTAGCCAACTCGTCAGAGTTACTCAACTTCACCCGTCAGCTCATGCTGCGCCGTTACTCTGAGCGTGATATCCAGGCCATCTGGGGAGGCAACTTCCTCCGTGTCATGACTCAGGTACAGCAAGTTAAGGAGTAAATTCTGCGCTCCTACTTTTCAGAAAACAACACTTGAAGCATTGTCTGTCCGACAGCCTGTAGGGTTGCGCGGTCCAGATGTGCCATGTCGTCGCTGACCGTGTGCCATGTGGAACCGAAGGAACTCTGTCGGCATTCGGGGTAGTGGGGGATGATGTCAATGCACGGCACGCCCGCCACCTGGTTCACGGGCAGGTGGTCGTCGGTGATGCCGCCACCCTCCTCGGTGGGGAACACGCTGCCGTAGCCTGCCACCTTCGCTGCTGCCCACACCTTGTCAACGATGCCGCCAGCATACTGCTTCGACATCAATTCCTGATAGAAGCGGGCACCTTGTCCGCCTACCATGTCGAGCAGAATGCCGTATTGGTATTTTGGACTGTCGGCCGTTTGTTGCTGGCTGTAGGCTGCTGCCCAGTGCTGTGAGCCAAGTGCCCACGTGTTGCCTGGGTCGTTGGCTTCGCTCCACTGCGGGAAGCCCCAGTCCTCAGCGTCGAAGCAGACGAAGTCCACATCCACGTTCAGGCTGTCGCCATGCTGTTTGATGAGGCGTGCCAGTTCCAACATCACGCCTACGCCGCTGGCACCGTCGTTGGCGGCCATTACGGGCGTGTGGTGATTGGCTGGGTCGGGATCGTTGTCTGCCCACGGACGGCTGTCCCAGTGTGCACAGACGAGTATTCTCGCCCTCGTACCTTGCGCTTCCGACTTCGCACCTCGCGCAATGATGTTCGTGGCGTGTAGCACGGTACCGTCATAGCCCTTCACGTCAGCCTTTTGCATTTCCACCTGATAGCCGAACTCCTCGAACTTCTGCCTAATCCACTCCGCACACTTCTCGTGTGCCTCGCTGTTCATCGTACGCGGTCCGAAGTCGCACTGCTTCTGGCAGAAGGCGTATGCCGAGTCTGCTATAAACATGATGCTGACAGGTTTCTGTTCGTCAACCGTCGGCTTCTGGCTTGTCGTTTTGCAGCCGGCAAGAAAAAGTAATAAAATAAAAAGACTCACCCCCAGCCCCTCCCTGTGAGGGATGGGAGAAAATAACTTATGCATCATTCTCTTTATCTTCATCTTCATTTTCTCATTTATCATTAGTAATCCCTCCCCTCCCTCAACAGGGAGGGGTTGGTGGTGGGTCTGGTCTTGGGGTGGGGCCCCTATAACTGTCCCGACTCCACCATCAGCACCACGCGCTCCGTCAGGCGGTCGGTTCCGTCAGGGTCGTACTCCTTTTTCAGGCTTGCGCCATAGACCCACGCGAAGGCCTGGTAGAAGCCCGAGCGAATGGGACCCAGGAACGCCTTGACCAAGTCGTAGGCCGGCGAGTTACACTCTCTGTCCACCAGTTTGATGAGCAGCTTGCCCTGCGAGTACGTCAGTTTCTTCATGCGTGGCTTGTATTGCTTCATGATGCCTTTCTCCACGCGTTTCATGTGGGCTTCCTTCTCCTCTTTGGTTGGCAGGCGGTCTAAGTATTCCGCTGTCTCAAGGAGAATCTTGTTCACCTCCTTGGCAATGGGCAGCACCGTCTTCACGTTCTTCACCAGTCGCAGGTACGACTGCTTCTGCCGTTCGTCCTTGAACTCCAGCTCCGGATACACATAGACGTTATACATCTCCATGTACTGAATGGAGTCACCGTCCTCCAGCACCTTGCCCACCTTGACTAGGGGCACGAACGACGCACTTTCCATTGTGGCCAGGTCCTGTTTCGCCCGGTCGCTCTGCGCCGCTGCCGTCATCGTGGTCAGCAGGTTTAATGCCAGTATGATGCCTCTGGTGTTCATTTTGCGTGCAAAATTATAAAATAATTGTCAAATACCCATTGTTCATTATCAATTATTTACTACTTTTGTATTCATGAAACACATTCTGCTCGTGTTTTTCTTTCTCGTTCCACTCGCCGCCAGCGCCCAGGACGACTGGTCGTGGCAGCAGGCATTGCTTCAGCTCACCGACGTTGAGGACGCTGAGTCGTTGTCGTGGGAGGAAACGTGTGAGATGCTCGATGCACTGGAAGCCCAGCCCCTCGACATCAACGCTACCACCCGCGAGCAGCTCGAGGTGCTGCCCTTCCTCTCCGACCAGCAGGTGGAAGACATCATGGCCTATCGCCATAGGCATGGGGAACTGCAGACGCTGGGCGAGCTGCTGATGATTCCCTCGCTCGACTACGAGCGCCGCCGCCTGCTGCAGTGTTTCGTCTATGTGGGCCATCAGCCTAAGGAACCGCCGTTCCCTCGCCTTGACAGCCTGTTGCGCTGGGGGAAGCACGAGCTGACCTTCTCGGGCCGCCTGCCGTTCTATCGGCGCAAGGGCGATGACAACGGCTACCTGGGCTATCCCTACAAGCACACCCTGCGTTACCAGTTCCATTACGGCACACGTGTCAAGTTCGGACTCTTGGGTGCCCAGGATGCTGGCGAGCCGTTCTTTGCCGAGGGCAACAACTCAGGCTACGACCATTATGCCTGGTATCTCATGCTCAGCCGCCTGGGACCTATTGAGACGCTGGCCGTTGGTCAGTACCGTCTCTCGTTCGGCATGGGACTGGTCATGAACGGCGGTTTCAGTTTCGGTAAGCTGGCTACGCTGCAGAACTTGGGACGCAGTAACACGCTCATACGTCCCAATTCCTCACGCATGGAGGACGGCTACCTGCAGGGCGCCGCCGTCACATTGGGGATAAAGGATTACGGATTACAGATTACGGGGTATGCCTCCTGCCGTCCACTCGATGCCACGCTTAACAGCAATGGCACGGCAGCCACGCTACTCACGGACGGCTACCACCGTACGCCTGCCGAGGTGCTGAAGAAACACAACCTCACGCAGACCGATGCAGGCTTGCATCTGGCTTACCGTCACGGTGGCCTCCGGCTGGGCGCAACAGCTGCCTACGTCCATCTCTCTCGTGAGTTGCGCCCCAACACCAGTGCCATCTATCGTCATTACTATCCTGCCGGCACCGATTTCTTCAATGCCTCGCTCGACTACCGCTATACCAGCCATCGGCTCTCGCTCAATGGCGAGACGGCCATCGATGGCAGTGGTGCGTTGGCCACCGTCAATGCCCTGAGTTACCAGCCATCAGGCACGTTCAGCATCATGGCCCTGCAACGTTTCTACAGCTACCGCTACGCAGCCCTTCATGCCCGTAGCTTTGCCGAGGGCGGACGCGTCCAGAACGAGAGTGGCCTTTATCTGGGTGTCACGTGGCAGCCCCGTCGCCGTCTGCAGCTGCAGGCCTATACCGACTATGCCTGGTTTGCCTTCCCCAAGTACCAGGTGTCGCAGTCGTCCTTTGCGTGGGACAATCTGCTCTCGGTCACCTATACTGCTCGCGACTGGACTCTGACGGGACGTTACCGTCTGCACATCCGTCAGCGTGATGCCGACGACAAGAAGACGCTCGTCAACCGTACCGAGCACCGTGCACGCTTCGCTTTCGCCTATAGTGTCCTCCCGGCGCTGACGCTGCATACGCAGGCCGACTTCTCCTGTACCGACTACAACAATCGTGACTTCGGTTACATGGTCAGCGAACGCCTGTCCTACACCTTGCGAAGCATGAAGCTCGATGCCGGCTTCGGCTATTTCCATACCGACAGCTACGACGCCCGGCTCTACCTCTACGAGCGTGCACCCCGTTACCAGTTCACCTTCCCCATGTTTTATGGCGAGGGCATCCGCTACTGGCTCATGGCGCAAGGCACCATCGCCTCACGCCTTGTCCTCACCGCCAAGCTGGGCATCACTAACTACTTCGACCGCGCCACCATCGGCACCGATCGCCAGCTCATCGACCACTCCTCCATGACCGACCTTGACCTCCAGCTTACCTATAAGTTTTGACTCCTTACTTCAGCCACTCCTTTACCGTATTGACGATGTAGTCTCGGTCTTGAGCTGTGTAGTAATAGATTCCAGACGTCATTCTGGAGTGCCGAGCCCTTGCCGCCACACTCGTGGGTCAGCCACTGTCCGATGCCCAGCGTCTCCTAATGTTTTGTTTGTTTGTTAGAATTTCGTTGTAAAAATGTTTGGCGAAATAACAAGCGAGAACCATCCCCAACGGGCGGTCTTGCTGCTGTTACCTTGTTTCAGTCGGTCCATGGTGTCGGTACCGAACATCATGGTGTAGCCTGCCGACAGGGAGATGTCCTTTGTGAAATTGTAGTTAGCTTGCAGGTCTATGCTGTGACCTAACGTGCGATCCAGGTTGTTAAGCTTTGTTGTAACAGCCATGTAGTGATAGGTCGCGCCACAGTCGAATTTGGCGAAGGGGCTGCCGAAGACTCCTACAAATGCATTCTGCAGACCAGGGGTGAAACCATGACTATAGGCTTGCTCATAGAAAAAGTCCATCATGCCGTAGAACTTGGTACGTGAACCGTAAAGGGGAGTGAAGCCCTTGGCAACCTGATGTTGTATCATGCCTGTTTGGCCCGGTTGGGGAACAGGCACAAAATCGTCGCCGCTCAGATAGTCGTAACCTAACGTAAAGCCGTAGTTGTCGGAGGGACTGATGGTGGCTTTCACGTTGGCCATCCAGGCTTCAATTTTTCCCGACTGCATCACCGAGGGGTCAACAAACTTTCCTCCCTGACGATAGTATGCACCTTCCAGCGTCAGACAGTTGGGGTGATAGTTCACGTATCCACCATACATCTGCTGATACTCCGTCGAAGGCTGATTGTACGCGTCTCCTGGAACACCAGACTGCAATCCAATATTCATAAAAAGCAAAGATGCTCCTAACGGGAACTTGGGCACATCGTAGTGATACCACACGGTTTGCATGGTCTTATAAGGTTGTGAGCCATCGACGTAGTAAGTGCTCTTATACACGTAATCGCCATTCTGGTTATAGCCTAAGATGGCATGAAGCTGATGGCCGTGGCCTTCGTATCCCACTCGTAGAACGTCGTGCGACAGAGCGGCCATGGCAAAGTCATTGGTGCCGATGATGCGCTCATCGTCATAAGACAGGGCGATACGACCGACCTGTGCGAAGAGACCGTTCTTAGCCGACATCTTCACCCATCCCTCATAGAGGTTGAGTGCCTTGTCACCACTCATGCCCCACACGGCCTTGTTCTGAATGACCGCATGAGCCTGCAAGTAGGGCCGTGAATAATCTACAATCAGACGGGTACGCCCAAGAAGGAAGTTTGACTTCTCATCCACATTCCCATCCTGGTCGTCAGGCAGACCGCCTCTCACGATTTCTCCGTGTGTCATGAAATTCAAGCCAAAACTCAAGGTGTTGACTTTATCGACTTGGGCAGAGTCCATCTGTGCTTGCACGCTTGTCAACGGCAACAGTAGGGCAATAAAGCTTGCTAAGATTTTCTTTTGTTTCATAATTTTAAATTTTGTTGTGTGCTAAGACGGTGCAAGCCCATGGCTTTGCCTCGTCCGTTTTCGCAGCGCTTGCGCTGCAAAGATAATTTTTTTTTTCGAATCAAGCAAGAGAAACGGTTAATTTCCGCAAAAATGTCAAGAAACCAACATTAAGCGATTTTGCAAAACCTTACGATTTTGTCCGAAAATGTTTTAATGATGGTACAGGAATCTGGTACTGACACATAAAATCGGCGCTTCTCTGTGGAGAGGCGCCGTTTTTGTGATGACAAAACGCCGTTTTGAAGGGATGAAAAGCGCCAGTTGCGGGGATAAAGAACGGCAGTTGTGGGGACAAACTGGCGCTCTTCTCGGGTAAAGGGCGTACGGGGAAATGGTTTGCCG